>JALZLQ010000081.1 GCA_030858605.1 Chloroflexota bacterium | reverse complement strand
GGAAATGTGCCACCGGGCGCATCCTGCAACTCCGTGACATCCCTTGCGATCTCCAGGCCGGCCGTGCCCTGACCGCTGATGATGTCGCGGTGGTCGTAGGAGTGGATGAAGGCCAGTCCATCGGTCTTCGCGATCTCTCGTGCGCTGCTGACGCGCTCCTCGCTGGACGGACCGACCATGACGATCTCCGCGTCATCGCTCTCCACGCCCTTGATCTTGACCCGCGGAGTATCTGCGGGCATCACTACGACGGCGCGTATGCCCAACAGCCGGGCGGCACGCGCCACACCCTGCCCGTGATTGCCGCTAGAGGCCGTGACCACCCCTCGGCTGCGCTGCTCGTCGGAGAGAAGGGAAAGCGCATTGTAGGCGCCCCGCAGCTTGAAGGCGCCTATCGGCTGGAGGTTCTCCGGCTTGAGCCAGGCACGCGTCCGCCCCAGAGGATCGCCAAGCTGCGGCGCGCCGAATCGAAGCAGGGGTGTGTGCACGGTGATGCCTCGCAACCGCTCGGCGGCGGCGTGGATCTCATCGAGCGCGACGAGCGGCTCTTCCTCAAGCTCGACACGCAGCTCCTCTGGGGCGCGGAGATCGTCGGACGCGGGATGCACGCCGGTATACTGCCTCGCAGGGGCACGTCCCGCCGAATCGAGGAGCAGTCGACCGCCAGTGCCGCACATCAGCCCGACCACCGAGCGACCGCCGGCCGCTGAGCGACCAGGAGGCCGGGCTGGCCCGCGTCGCGCCTCCAAGGTCGATGATCTGCGCCCGACCTACGGCTTCGACGACGTCTCTCTGGCGCCGGGGACCGATACGATCGAGCCTTCCGAGGTCGACCTTTCGGTGGAGTTCTGCGGGCTGTCGCTGGCCATCCCGGTGCTCGCGTCTGCGATGGACGCCGTCGTGGATGTTCGATCCGCGGTCGAGCTGGGCCGCCTGGGCGGAGTGGCAGTGCTCAACCTGGAGGGCCTCCAGACTCGCTATGACGATCCTGACGCGGTGCTGGAACGGATCGCAGCGGCCTCAGACGTGGAGGTGCAGGGGGTACTTGCGACCGCCTACGGTGAGCCTGTCCGGGAGGATCTGGTGGCGCGTCGTATGGCGGAGTTACGGGCCGCCGGATCGCCGGTCATGGTCGCGGCGACCCCCGGCGCCGCACGCCGCTGGGGACCCTTCTGCGCGGAACATGGCGCCGACATCTTCCTCGTCCAGTCGCAGGTCTCGTCCGCCCGCCACCTGGCGTCTGGCTACGACCCGCTGGAGCTCGCGGAGTTCACGCGGCTGATGGGCATCCCCGTGGCGGTCGGCAACACGTCGTCATACGAGGCGGCCTATCAGCTCATGGCGCAGGGCGTGGCCGCGGTGTTCGTGGGCGTCGGGCCGGGTGCCGCCTGCACCACTCGTGAGGTGCTGGGTATCGGCGTGCCGCAGGTCACGGCTATCTCGGACGTGGCGGCGGCGCGTGGCGCTTTCCTGGACGACACCGGCCGGTACGTGCCGGTGGTGGCCGACGGCGGAATGCGCCGGGGTGGGGAGCTGGCCAAGGCCGTCGCCGCCGGGGCAGACCTGCTGATGCTCGGATCGCCGTTGGCGCGGGCATCGGAGGCGCCGGGACGTGGCACGAACTGGGGCATGGCTGCTCCCTCACCCACCCTTCCGCGCGGCGCCCGCATCCGAGTCGGGGCCGCCGGCACGATGGAGCGGATCCTGTTCGGTCCCTCTTCCGTGACCGACGGGTCGCAGAATCTGATGGGCGCGCTGCGCCAGTCCATGGCGGCGCTCGGCGCACGCGACCTCCGAGCGATGCAGCAGGTCGAGATGGTGCACGCCCCTTCCGTTGCGTCCGAAGGGAAGTCCTGGCAGCAGGGCCGCTGAGCGCGTCACCGCCAAGAGCCGCCCGAGGAGCCGGGCCGACCGCCCGTAGCCCGACTCCGCCCTGCGCGGCTATCGTGCGTCGATGCGCCTCCTGAGACTCCTGCTCGTTCGCCTGATCGTGACGCTCGTCGTGCTGGCCATCGTGGCGGGGGTCGCATTCGTGACGGTCCCGCCCTTCGCCACCGCCGTCCGCACGGCAGGGCTGTTGGCCGAACTCCTGGAGTTCGGCGTCCGGCCGCTGTCGGCCACCACGTCAACGCCACGCCGCGTCACCACCACCTACAGCTCCTCACCCGCCGAACGCCTCGACATCTACCTCCCGGCCGACGCCACAGCGGACGCCTCGCGAGCAGCCGTCGTGCTCTCTCTGGGGGTCCATCCGCTCTCGCTCGACCACCCAGACATCAGCCGTATCGCGGGAGGTATCGCTCGGCTGGGCATCGTGGTGGGCGTCCCCGAATCCTCGGCGCTCAGCGAGACGCGCGTGACCCCGGACGAGCCAGGCCGCTTGGCTGAGGCGGTCATGGTCATGGCGTCCCGGCCCGAGGTCGATCCGGCGCGGGTGGGCATCGCAGGGTTCTCGGCAGGGGCGAGCGTGGGGCTCGTGGCGGCGGCAGATCCGCGCATCGCCCGAAGCCTTGAGTTCGTGAGCGCCTTCGGTGGCTACGCTGAAGCGGAGACGCTGCTGATCGATGTAGCCACCAGGACCCAGCGACTGGGCGGGCAGGTCATCCCATGGGCGGCCGAGCCGTACGTCCGACGTGACATCTCGGCGCTCCTTCTGGCTGCCATCAGGCCGTCTCCAGAGCGCGACCGGCTGGCCGGGATGCTGGCGCCGGTGGTCGACTCCGAGGACCCTCCCACGGGACCGGATCCCGCCGTGCTGGACGAGCTGCAGGATCTGGACATCCGCGTCGCTTACGGGCTGATGACCGCCGCCTCGCGGCGGGACGCCGAGGCATCGCTCGCCGGCCTGTCCGACGAGGTGCGCCGCGCCCTGGCGGCGATCTCGCCCGTGCCAGCCGCCGATGGCCTTGGTACTCGTGTCTTCCTGATGCACGGCGAGAGCGACCGATCGATCCCCATCAGCCATGTGCACCTCATCGCCGATGCCCTGCCCGAGGGTGTCCTGGCCCGGCTCACGACCTTCGACCTCTTCCAGCACGTCCAGCCGGGCAAGGACGGGCTCAGCCTTGAGCAAGCGCCCGACCTCTGGCAGCTCTACCTGTACCTGCACGACCTGGTGGCGCTCACCACGGAGTGATCAGCGCCACCTCGTAGCCACCGCCCGCCAGGATCAGGGCCCGTCTGGTCATGCCTGCGCACCCCTTCTTCCTTCGAGGATGCCGTCAGCGAATCGGTCGGCCAGGGCGGCGATGGTCAGGCTCGGGTTCGGACCGACGGTCCCGGGCATGACCGACCCGTCCGCCACGTACAACCCCGGATAGCCGAACACCTCGCCCCAGGCATCGACCACGCCCTCGCCTGCATGTCGGCCCATGGGTGCGCCGCCGAGCGGGTGGA
>JALZLQ010000057.1 GCA_030858605.1 Chloroflexota bacterium | reverse complement strand
CAGCGATGAGCGCGTCAGCAGCGCACGAGAGATCGCGGAGACCGATGGACTGGCCTTCATCCACTCCTACGACCACCGCGACATCATCAGCGGTCAGGGCACGGCCGGCCTGGAGATCGCAAGGGATATCACGGAGTTGCAGGATGCGCCCGGTGGCACATTTCCGGCCGGCCCATTCACGGTACTAGTGCCGATCGGCGGTGGCGGCCTGGCTGCAGGAGTGGCAACGGCCGTCAAGTCGATGCGGCCAGACGCCACAGTGCTGGGTGTGGAACCGACCCTGGCAGCAGATGCACGGCAGTCTCTCCAAGAGGATCGCATCGTGAGCTGGACGCCGGACCAGACGGCACGCACGAGTGCTGACGGGATGCGCACCACGTCCCTCGGGCGGCTTACCTTCCGCCACTTGCGGCACTGGCTGGACGGCGTGGTGGTCGTCGAGGAGGTCGAGATCTTCCGTGCGATGCTCCGGGCGCAGTCTCTGGGCCGCATGGTCGTCGAGCCGTCGGGCGCGACGTCCCTGGCCGCGTGGCTCTTCCACGCCGAGGAGCTGCCGGCGGACGGGCCAGTGGTCTGCCTCCTCTCGGGCGGCAATGTCGACCCCGCCGAGTACGGCCGATGGCTCGACGCGGCCAGGGCGGCCGGCGGCTGACGCTTGGCACGGCACGCCCCCGGTATCATCCTCGGGTGACAGATGGTCCGGACTCCGCCGCACCGACGGTCAGCCTGCTCGAAGCCGCGCGAGTCGTCGCTCGTGGCGGCTCCCTGGACACCCAGCTCGCGGCCCTCGCCGAGCACGCCCGTGCCACCACCGATGCCGCGCAGGTGTCCATCCACCTCCTCGACGCGGCGGGCACCGGGCTCGTCCCGGTGGTCTGGAGCGAGGGCGCTCAGGGAGAGGGCACTGTCCCGTCGCCGATAGACCTGGCGGAGGTCCACGAGGCGGTCACGTTGGCTTTGGAAGACCGTCGCCCAGTCAGTTTCACGAACGGCCCCGACGCTCTCGCCTCGCTGCCATTCCTGCCCGCGACTGCGCGCGGGATCGCGGCCATCCCGTTGGTGACGGCCGACGACGAGGGCGCGGAGGTCGTGGAGGGCCTGCTGCTCTGGGCTAGCGCCAGCGACATCGGATCGACGCCGGAACCGGTGCTGGCGGTCGCTGACCTGGTGGCCGTGGCGATCCGACAGGCACGACTGCAGAACGCCCTGACCGAGCATGCCGACTGGCTTGACCGCGTGGCCAACACCGATCCCTTGACGGGCCTGGCCAACCGGCGGACGTTCGAGAGGATGCTTCAGCTCGAGCTGGTGCGCGCCAGCCGCCAGTCAGGACCCATCGGGCTGGCGCTCTTCGCCGTTGACGGCCTGGTCGAGATGGAAGCGCAGGCCGGAGCGGCCGCCGTCGATGACGTCCTACGACGAGTGGCCGCCACGCTTGCGGAGCGACTGAGGCTGATCGACACTGTCGCGCGGATCGGGCCTGGCACCTTCGCGGCGATCTGCCCGGGCGCAGGGGGAACCGAGGCCGCGACCAGGGTGCGCGACGCCGTCGGTCAGTTGGAACCCGCGCCCACGGGGCCTGTCAGCGTCACCGTCGGGGTGGTGCGCAGTCCGGACGAGGGGACCGAAGCGGATGAGCTGATGGCCGCCGGCGAGGCCGCGCTGGAGGCAGCAGCTGCACAGGGCCCCGGAAGCGTGCTGGAGTCGGCCCGCACCTGAACTCGGGAAGTCGCGCGCAGCCCTCCGAAGACTCAGGCCGAGGCTGGCATCCAGGCGCAGGACCCGAGACTCAGGCGCTAAGTTCGCCCGCCACGACGGGTTCCGCCGAGGGGGCCTGCACGCCGCCCGCCGGCTCGATGGTCAGGGCGATCTGCTGGGCATCCTCCAGGGCGTCGACTCCCGAGAGCACGGCATAGCCGTCGGCCCCGACCGTCATCAGACCCGCCGAGGTCGCCTGCTCGTCGACCAGATACCAAGCCTGGTAGGTCTGTCCGGCGGGCGCCGGAGGCAGATCGACCAGCACGATGTAACCGTCGCCATCGGCAGGGAAGGCAGCGAAGCCGGTGGCACCCTGCGCCGCACCGGTACCTCGCAGGATGGCCACCTCAGCATCTGGATCGGTGCTGGCGGCGATCGCTTGAGCGATCATCTGGGCGCGCTGCTCCAGGTCTCCGGCGCGCGACTGGAGCACCACGTTCCAGGCTCCCAGTACCGCGATGAGCAGCACAGCGGTCGCGGCCATGCCCCAACTCAGGATGCTGGTGCGTCGCGCCGGTCGTTCGCTGGGCGGCGGCTCCCATAGTCGAGCATCCGCGTCGGCCTGCGTTCGAAGCGACGCGGGGAGGGGGCGGGTCCCCACGGCAGTCGCGGCCGCGTGGGCGGTCGCCGCCATGTCTGTGGTCGCGGCCACGTCTGCGTTCGCGGCCTCGGCCGCCACGGCAGCCATGACCCGACTCTTCAGATCGACCGGGGCGTCGACGGGCTCGAACAGGTCGGGCATCGAGGCGGCGACACCGCCAAGTTCGGTGAACTCATCGTGCGGCCGTGCGCAGCCGTCAAGGTGCGCGCGCACCGCAGCGGACTCCTCTGCTGTCAGGGCGCCCAGCACGTAGAGCCCGGACAGCTCCGAGACCTCATCACAGGTGAGCCGCGCGACGTCCCCGGCCGGCCGGTCGTTCATCGCTCCACCTCAGAAGTGCCCGCCTCGATCGCGGCATCGGGCCTCAGGCCGACGCCCGATGGCCGATCGATCTCTGCCAGTCCGCCGCTCATGGTGCGGCGCATCTGGAGAAGGCCGAGACGTACGCGGCTCTTGACTGTGCCCAGTGGCGTCTCTGTCCGTGCCGCGATCTCCTGCTGGGTCAGGCCACCGAAATAGGCTAGCTCGATGGCCTCGCGCTGCGCGGGCGGCAGGGATCCCAGGGCGTCGCGCACCACGCTCGCATCCAGTCGCTCAGCCACCTCGGGCCAAACGTCGCCCAGCACCAGCTGATGCGGCGCTGGAATGGGGCCCTCGGGCTCCGGGAGCTCGCTGGTCGGGCGGCGCCGGCGAAGGACGTCCACGGCACGGTGATGAGTGATGGAAAGGATCCAGGTGCGCGCTGAGGCACGGTCGCTCGAGTAGCGAGCCGCGTTCTTCCAGATGCCCACGAAGGCGTCCTGAACGACATCCTGTGCTAGTGAACCGTCCCTCGTGATCTTGGTTGCCATTCCGTACATCAATCCCTGGTAGCGGTCGTAGAGCGCAGAGAGGGCGTCATGCTCTCCTGCCGCTACCCCCTGAAGCAGCATCTCGTCCGTTTGCTCCGAGATGCCGTTCGTGCGTCCGCCCGAGGGATCCGGCTCGGTTCGTCTCATGACCCTATGCGCTGCGGAACGGCGCTTGGTTCACTCGATGGAGCATCTCCTTGGAAGTAGGCTGCGATCCTCTCGGCGACAGCGGCCGGCCCGGCCGTGCCATCGACGACTTGCCAGCGATCGGGATCGCCCGCGGCCATGTCCAGGTATCCCTGGCGGACGCGCTCGTGGAACGAATGGTCGTGGTGGACGGACCGCTCGAACCTGTTCAGCTGGTCCGGCGGACCGCCGGTGCGACGCGCCGATCCCACGCTCACTGGGACGTCCAGTAGCAGGATCACGTCCGGCCGCAGTCCGCCCGTGGCCAGTCGCTCGAGCCTGCGCAGAGCCTCCCGGTCGACTCCCGAGCCGTAACCCTGGTAGGCCATCGTCGAGTCGGCGAAACGATCGCAGATCACCGTCTCGCCGCGGCGCAGCGCCGGTGCGATCACGTCACGGACCAACTGGCTCCTTGCGGCGTTGAAGAGCAGTGCATCCGATTCGGGCGTGCGCGGCGGGTCATCGCCGACCAGCAACACTTCGCGGATGCGCTCGCCGAGGGGCGTTCCGCCAGGCTCGCGGGTGAGGTTCACGGTCGCACCGGCGTCCCGCAGAGCGGCCGCCAGGAGGGTCGCCTGAACTGACTTGCCCGCTCCATCGGGGCCCTCGAATGTGATGAAGCGGCGGTGGCCCGTGGTGACGGATAGCGACCTGGACGTCGAGAGCACCCGGTAAGTCTAGCGTCGCGCCTCTCGGTCGCCCGCCGTCTGGTGCTCAGCCGTCAGCGTCCTCGGGCCGGCAATCGCGCGGAGCAGCCTCCGGATTCGCGAAGTCCGCGTCAGCCACGGTGACCTCCAGCAGACGGGCCACCACGCCCAGCTTCTCGGGTGTGCCGAAGGGACCTTCGCTGGTCTGCAGCACGAGTCGCTGCTCGCCGGGCGCCAGACCCTCAGTGGCGATGGTGCGATCAAGGATGTGCCGCCAGACCTGCCAGATCTCGTACCGATAGAGCAGGGCATCGCTCGTATAGACGTCCACGGTCATGCCCAGCATCTCCTGACCATCACTCTCCTGCGACGCGTCCAGGATGGGCAGGAACATGCCCTCCTGCGCGTGGGCCGTGATGTATGTCGTGCCGGGCTCGCCGGGCTGAGCCAGGAAGGTGACGTAGGCCGCCACGTCACAGAAGGGGTAGTTCGGCGGCGGCTGGAGATCTCCGGAGATGACGGGCAGGTCGATGTCCAGCTCGTCGACAACCACCCGGCTGGCGAAGTGAGCCGGTGCGAATGGTACGCCGGCGGAGGGTGTACCGCTCGGCGCGGGAGAGCCGGCTGGGGAAGGCTCGGGCACGCCGTCGGGCGGCAGGGACGGAGTCGGGGCACTGATGATGACGGGCGATGCTCCCGGTTCGGGTGAAGGGATGGGGCCACCGGTCAACTCGTCGGGCCGGCAATCGCGCGGGTTGGCCTCCGGATTCGCGACGGTCATGTCCACCGCCTCCTCATCCAGCGGCTCGGCCAGGACCTGGA
>JALZLQ010000052.1 GCA_030858605.1 Chloroflexota bacterium | reverse complement strand
ACCGTCTTCGGCGACGCTCCGGAGGATGGGCCCCTCCCAGAGGATCGGCCCGCGGCTATCATCTGAGCGTGCCGCCCATCGAGCAGCTCCAGCGCGTGCCCCTCGTCCTACTGGAGCGACTCCAGCGTCAGGGGCTCTTCACTACCGGCCTGCTGCTCGAGGTGTCGGAGACGCCCACGCGCCGGCAGTACCTGGCAGATCAGATCGAGGCCACCACGAACGACGTCAACGAATGGCGCGATGAAGCTTTGCTGCTCAACCTCGCGTCTTTTGGGCCACGCGAGCAGGAAGTATTCACGCAGGCAGGGATCCTGGGCCTCGCGGACCTGCTCGCCCTGGACGAGGAGGGGCTCCGATCAAGGCTGATGAGAGCTTCTCGCGAGCTGGGCTATGAGCCGCCGTCCGACGTGACGATGGCGGGCTGGTACGAACAGGCGCACACGCTCGAGGAGGAGTGACGGTCGCGGACCGTGGCGTCCGCACGTCATCCGTGCCACGATGCCGGACGTGGCGACCCTGAGGGCTTCCTCCCCGACCGTGGCGCGCCCGCGCGCTGGCTCCCGCGGGGCAGCGCTGAGTGGCGTGCTCCTCTCCCTGGCGACGGCGCTCAGCCTCCTTGGCATGGCCGTGCTCCTGATATTGCCGCCCTTCGTGTTGCATCCGTTGCTCGACGTGGCTGATTCCGCCTCGTTCCTGGGGGTCAGTCCTGGCGAGGCGCACCGTCTCTCCGACCTGACGGTGACGGAGCTGCTGATCGGTCCGGGCACCTTCGCCTTCGCGGGACCGGCCGGCGCTTCACTGTTCGACCCGTCCGAGGCATCGCACCTCCGGGATGCCCGAGCCATCCTGTACGGCTTCCTTGCTGTCTGCGCCATGGCCGCACTGCTGGTGGCGGCAGCCCTCAGGCGCGACCGAGCTGGCACTCGGCCGCACATCGGTCGCGCTGGTGCGGGACTGGCCATCGCCATCGTCGTGCTGGGGGCCGTGGCGTTGCTCGCCTTCGAACCGGCCTTCGAGCTCTTCCATCGGATCTTCTTTCCCGGCGGCAACTGGGCCTTCGACCCGGGATCCCAGCGCCTGGTGCAGCTCTATCCGCTGTCCTTTTGGCGCTACGTGAGCGCGCTCGTGGGAGTGCTGGCCGCGATCCTGGGAGCCGGCACCTGGTGGCTCGCCCGCCGGCCCCGCGGCCATTCGCCGTCGTGACGTGCGGCGACACGGGGTGAAGAGCGGCGGCATCCGGATCCTGACCCTTTTCGGCGTGCGCGTCACGGTTCACCCCAGTTGGCTGCTCATCTTCGGCCTGCTGGTGTTCTGGCTGGCCACAGTAGGCGGGCCCAGTGCGGCGACCGGCCTCTCTGATGTCGGGCGCTGGATCCTGGCACCCATCGTCGCCGTCCTCTTCTTCATCTCCGTGCTGGCCCACGAGCTGGCACACGCCTACGTGGCCCGGGCACGTGGCGTGCCGGTGGATGAGGTGATGCTCTTCATCTTCGGGGGAGCGGCGCGCCTGGACCGGGAGGCGCCCACGCCGCGCAGCGAGGTGGCCATCACCATCGCCGGTCCCGCCACGAGCGTCATCCTGGGCGTCGCCCTGGTGGTGGCCGGCGTGATGGTCAGCGGCATCCCGGGTCAGCCGGCGGGGGTCGCCGCGGAGGTGCTCATCGGTCTGGGCATCATCAACGTGCTCCTGGCAGCCTTCAACCTCATCCCTGGCTTTCCCATGGACGGCGGCCGGCTCCTGCGGGCGATCATCTGGGCGCGGACCCGCGACTTCCTGCGGGCGACCCGACTGGCCACCCTGGTGGGGCGGGGTTTCGCATACCTGCTCATCGCGGTCGGTCTCGTAGTGGCCCTGGGCGGTGGCGACGGCATCGTGTTCGGTGTCTGGGCCGCGCTCATCGGCTGGTTCCTGCACCAAGCCTCCGAGCAGAGTTATCGTCGCGTGGAGCTGGCGCACATCGTGGAGGGCGTCGCGGTGGGCGACGTCATGGACCGCGAGTTCTCCGTGGTGAGTCCCGGCCTGACCCTGGACACCTTCGTCGACCAGCACCTGCTGGGCAGCACCGGTACGACCATCTATCCGGTCATGGTGGGCAGCACGCTCATGGGCACGATCGAGCTGCGCCAGGTCCGCCGCGTGCCCCGCTCTGAGTGGCAGACGAAGCGCGTCTCGGAGGTGATGAGCCGCCAGGAGGCGCTCTGGACGCTCACGGAGCCCCAGCCGGCCATGGATGCCGTGGGCCACTTCGAGGCGAGCGATGCGCAGGGCATCGCCGTTGTCGATACGGAGGACCGGCAGCGTCTGACTGGCGTGGTGACCCGCGAAGGCCTGGTGCGAGTCCTACGCCAGCGGCGCGATGCCTCCCGGGCCGCGACGTGAGCGGAGCGTCAGTGGCCGATCCGCCGTTGCTCCGCCTGGAGGAGGCTCGCGCGCGGATGCTGGCGGGCGTCATTCCTCTGCCCACGGAGCGCGTCAGCCTGGGCCGGGCGCTGGGCCGCGTACTAGCCGAACCGGTCGATACCCGGGTCTCGCTGCCGCCCTGGGACAACAGCGCCATGGATGGCTTCGCCGTTCGGTCCGGGGACGTCACGGGCGCATCTCTCGCCGAGCCTACGATCCTTGAGGTGATCGGAGAGGTGGCCGCGGGCCACGCGCCCGAGGCGAGCGTTCGGGAGGGAACCGCCGTCCGGGTGCTGACCGGCGCGCTCATCCCGCCGGGCGCCGATGCCATCGTGCCGGTGGAGGACACCGATGCTCCCCGAGGTATGGCCACGCTGCCTGACCGAGTGGCCATCCAGCGTGGCGCGGCGACCGGCGCGCACATCCGGGTGGCGGGCGGCGACGTCCGCGCCGGTGAACGGCTCCTCGGCGCGGGGGTGCGACTCACGCCGCCACGCCTGGCGCTGCTGGCGGCCACCGGTCACGCGGAGCTGCTCGTCCATCGACTGCCGCGGGTGGCCGTGCTGGCCACGGGAGATGAGCTGGTGACTGCCGGCGAGCCCCTGGGCGCGGCGGGGATCCACGACAGCAACTCCGTGTCCCTCTGTGCGCAGGTGCGTGCGGCGGGCGCGGAGGCCATCGACCTGGGCATCGCTCGCGACCGCTTCGAGGAGGTCGTGGCGCGGCTGCGCGACGGGATCGCCACTGCGGACATGGTCGTGGCCAGCGGCGGGGTTTCGGTCGGCGCGCACGACGTGGTCCGCGATGCCTTCGGCGCGGTGGGGACGCTCGACCTTTGGCGGGTCGCGGTCCAGCCAGGCAAGCCTCTCGCCTTCGGGCATGCGGAGGTGCAGCTGCCGGAGGGTCCGGCGGACGGGCCCGAAGGCGACGACGGCAACGGCGCCGACCCGTCCACCAAGCGCGTTCTCCTCTTCGGCCTACCCGGCAACCCTGTCTCCACCTTCGTCACCTTCGAGCTTTTCGTCCGCCCCGTGCTGCGACGCCTGGCCGGCCACGCCGACGCGACCGGGCGCATGCTCATCCGCGCCGAGCTCGTGGAACCGGTCACCAAGTCGGCCGGGCGCCGCGCCTTCTTGCGCGTCCGTCTGGAGCCTGACCCGGAACGTGCCTCGGGCTGGCGCGCCTCGATGGCAGGCGGTCAGGGATCCCACGTCATCAGCGCCCTGGCTGAGGCCAACGGCCTGGCCATCGTGCCCGAGGAGGTCGATGCGCTGCCGGCGGGCGCGCTGGTCGATGTCATGGTCCTGGACGAAGGAGGGAACTGATGCCCATCGAGCCGCCCAAGCGGAAGGACCGTCGCCGTCTGACCCATGTCGACCGCGGCGGCCGTCCCCGCATGGTCGATGTCAGCGCCAAGGCGCCCACCGCCCGACGCGCCATCGCTGAGGCTGAGCTCGCGCTGGAGCAGGACACGCTGAGCCTGATCATCGACGGCGCCACGCCCAAGGGAGACGTCCTCACCGTGGCCGAGATAGCCGGGGTGATGGCCGCCAAGCGGACCTCCGAGCTGATCCCGCTGTGCCATCCGCTGCCACTCACCGACCTGGGAGTGGAGATCACGCCCGACCGCTCCGCGGGCTCCCTGCGCATCCGTGCCACGGCCGCCACGATCGGCCCGACCGGAGTGGAGATGGAGGCGCTCATGGCTGCCTCCGTGGCCGCCCTCACGGTCTACGATATGGTCAAGGGAGTCGACCGAACGGCGGAGATCCGCTCCATCCGGCTAGTGGAGAAGAGTGGCGGCGCCTCCGGCGAGTGGCATCGGCCCGCTGCACCGGACGAGCGACCGCCGAACCGGGTGCCCAAGGGCGTGCGCGGACCGCGCCGAGCACGCTGAGGAACGCTTCTTGTTCGGGCGGATAGGTAGGGAGGCACCGGCCATCGACACGGCGTTCGTGCTCACCATCAGCGACGGCGTGGCCGCCGGCACGCGCCAGGACGCGAGCGGCGACGCCCTGGCTGAGCGACTTTCGGGTCTCGGATACGCCTTGGATCGGGGAGTGGTGCCAGACGACATCCCCGCGATCGTGAGCGAGGTGATCGCGCAGGTGGGTCGCTGCCAGCTGCTCGTCGCGACCGGCGGGACGGGACTCGGTCCTCGCGACGTCACTCCCCAGGCGCTTGGTCAGGTTCTGGACTACGAGATCCCCGGCTTCGGCGAAGTCATGCGTGCGGCCGGCCGTCTGGCCACACCCATGGCGGACCTGTCGCGATCGCTGGCCGGTGCTCGAGGCAACACGCTGGTGATCGCCGTTCCGGGTAGCGTCAGCGGTGCGACCGAGTCGCTGGACGCCTTGGTGCCGTTGCTGGCGCATGCGCTGGAGACGCTGGGCGGCCACACGGACCACGGTTCGGGCGAGGGCGGGTCCGCCGAGGGCGCGGGCGAGGCCGAGGGCGGGGCCGGCGATCACGCGAACCACCAGCCAGGCGCGTCGTGACCTTCCTCGAACAGATCCCGCTCTATCCGCTGGCGCCGCTTGTCTTCGCCACGGCGACCGCCCTGTTCCTGCTCCAGATGGCCCGACACCTGCGCATCTTCGCGGCGGCCCAGCCCGTGGTCGTGACGGACCAGCCGGAGTCGAGGCTGCGCTCCATGTTCGTCTACTCCGTGATCCAGGTTCGTATGTTCCGGGACCTTGGTCCGGGGCTGATGCACGCGGCCATCTTCTGGGGCTTCGTGGTGCTGACCATCGGCACGGCCGACCGCGTCACGTTCGGCCTGGTCCACGCGACGCTGGCCTGGCCCTTCGACGGTTGGCTTTGGCGACTGCTCCAGCCGGTCCAGAACCTGCTCGGCGTGGCGGTCCTGGGGGCAGTCGGTTATGCACTCTTCCGCCGCGTGGTCGTCCGGCCACGCCGCCTGACGCTGTCGCGAGACGGTCTCACCATCCTGCTGCTCATCGCGGGCGTGGTCACCTTCGAGCTTCTCGCCGAGGCCTTCCGCATCGCGCGCTACGGAGACCCGGACGCGGCCTGGGCGGTGGTCGCCAATCCCATCGGGCTCGCTCTGGCGTCGGTCTTGCCGTCGTGGGTGCTGGAGGCTGGATACGTGGCGTCGTTCTGGGGGAGCGTCGCCATCGTCTGCTTCTTCCTGGTCTACCTGCCGCGCTCCAAGCACCTGCACATCGTCACGGCCATCTTCAACGCGCTATTCCGCAAGGTCCAGCCACGCGGCGCCCTGCCGGCCATGGACCTGGAGGCGGAGACGGCCCGCTTCGGCGTCAAGACCATCGACGACCTGGGCTGGAAGGACCTCCTCGACGGCTTCACCTGCACCGAGTGCGGTCGTTGCCAGGATGCCTGCCCCGCCTGGGCCACGGGCAAGCCGCTCAACCCCAAGACGATGATCATGGGCCTGCGCGAGATGACCGTTGATGCGGAGAAGGGCATGCCGCTCATCCCGTTCATCAAGCCAGCCTCGGCGCCCGGCCGCGCGGAGGGCGACGGCCTCGCCCATCCGATCGTGGATGCGGCGAT
>JALZLQ010000010.1 GCA_030858605.1 Chloroflexota bacterium | reverse complement strand
GTCGAGGGTCATATGCCAAGACTTCGGCTCGGCCGACGCGAGCTCACCTCCGCCGGTCACGATGACTACGTACCGCTCCGCGCGTGCCCAGCTCAGGTCGCGCACCGCCTCGTCCATAGCGTCCCAGTTGCGGCCGACCCACTGAGGCACTTCGACCGACTCCCCCCACGCTTCCAGCAGCGCCGCCTTGCCCGACACGCCCCGCAGGTCCAGGACGAAGCAGCGGATGCCCTGCTCATCGAGGGACCGCTTCAACGCGCCCGACGATAAGCGCGAGCGGAACTCTCGCAGCCCGGACGGCGGCTCAAGTCCGCGCTGATCGCGGAGGTCGGTGGTGTGATCCGGTGTCCTGTTCATGGAACCGTCTCCGAGAGCCGGATCCGCCCGAAGGACTCGTAGTGGTCCGTCGTGTAGTAGCGCTCGCCGCCTTCCCCCGCCACTATCCGGAGGGCGCCGCGGTGCGGAAGCCCGGGCGTGATGACCGTGAACTCGCGGTAATACCCGCTTGGTCGGTCGGGAAGCAGCTCCTCGCGGTTCTGGAATGTGAGGCCGTCGCGGTCGAACGGGAACGGTCCGTCAGCAGCGATCAGCGCAAGCGTGTCCAGAGCTTCGGCTGGCAGGTCTGCTGGGTCGATGAAGGGCAGGCCCGACTCCGGGTCAGTCGTCGGCAGCCTGGGCGCATCCGTGAAGGTCGGGCTCGAGTCGTGCGAGGCGCCCGGGTCTGCTGAGATCGCGGGAGCCGCCGTGGCCGAGGCCGGTGAGGGTGCCGACGTCGCTGAGGTCGTTGCCGGGCCGGGGCTGGCTGGCCCGGAAGCCACCTGTGGTTCGCAGCCGCCGAGGACCATCGCCAGCCACGCGGCGACCAGCAGGGTCACGGTCGTCCGATACCCACGGCGCAAGGGAGTGATCATGCTTCGGACGATACCTGTCAACGCTCGTCACGTACGTGGCATAGAGTCGCGCGGTGTCCGCCTTGCGCTCGCCCTCCGCCTCGCCGCGACCTCCGTCGGCCTCGACGCGTGCCCCGGCGCGCGCCAAGCCTCCGCGAACGACGGCCCACCAGGTCGTCCGCGAGGTCAGCGCGGACGCCGCGCGGCGTTTCCTCGTCACCCGCCACCTATTGGCCCCTCCCCGCTCGCAGGAGGCCGGGCTGGATGGTGTCCGCTCCGTCTTCCGGCAGCTGGGATCCGTCCAGTTCGACCCACTCGGCGTGGCCGGGCGCAACCACGACCTGGTCCTGCACGCTCGGGTCCGCGACTACGACCCTATCTGGACCGATGAGCTGCTCTATGGGCTCGATGGGCGCCGCGAGCTGTTCGAGGCTTACAACAAGGCACTCAACCTACTGCCCACCTCGGAGCTGCCCTGGTTCCGCCATACCTGGGACCGGCACGCCGCCATGTACGAGAACGGCGTGTTCATCCGTCACGCGGAGGCGGTGGGCCACATCATGGGCCGGATCCATGCGGAGGGGCCCCTGAGCACGCTCGACTTCGAGCGGCGGCCGCACGTCGACTGGGCCTGGGGGCCGACCGGCGAGATACGGGCCGTGATGGAGGCCCTGGCCGAGGCCGGCGTACTGGGCCTGGCTCGGCGCGAAGGCAACCGACGCTACTACGATCTCGTGGAGCGGCTCTTCCCGGCCGAGCTGCTGGCGCACCGGCCGACCGTGCGTGAGCAGGTCAAGCATCGTCTGCTGTCCCGATACCGCGGCCACGGCCTGCTGGGCATCACCGGGCAGGCTGAGCTGTTCCTTGGCATCGGCCCGGCCAAGCCCGATGCTGCGCAGCCGGATCGCCCCTCCCGCAGGGAGATCCACGAGGAGCTGATAGCTGAGGAAGCACTCGTTGCCGTGACCGTCGAGGACGTGCGTGGCCCGCGCCACGTCCTGGCCTCGGAGCTGCCGATCCTTGACGAGGCCGTTGCCGCGGCGACCCAGGGTGGGGCGAGGGCATCCTCCCCGGCGGTGACCTTCCTGGCGCCACTCGATCCCTTCGTCTGGGACCGTGACTTACTTCGGTCACTCTTCGGCTTCGACTATGTTTGGGAGGTCTACGTCCCCGAGGCAAAGCGCCGCTGGGGCTACTACGTCCTGCCCATCCTGTTCGGCGACCGGCTGGTGGGGCGCATCGAGCCACGCATCGACCGCGCTGCCGGCACGGTGCGCATCCTGGGCGCCTGGTGGGAAGCTGGCTTCGATCCGCGGTCCAGCGAGGGGTTCGTTGACGCCATGCGTGACGCCCTGAGGGCCCACCTCCGCTTCGGCGCCGCGACTCGCGTGGCTTGGGAGCCGGCGCTCGCACGAGAACGTCGCCTGTTCGGCTCGGCACCCCTGCGCGGGCGCGGCGGCGGCACCCACGCGACGCTGGCCCTCTCGGCTCTTGCAGGGGGTGTAGGCTCGCTCCCTGAATAGCCCCGGCCGGTGTCGGTCGGGCACACTGGAGGGTCGGCTTGTGCAGCGTCACGTTCGCAAGGGGACCGGCGTCATCTTCGCCACGGTCCTGGCCATCTTCGGAAGCAGCGCATCGG
>JALZLQ010000301.1 GCA_030858605.1 Chloroflexota bacterium | reverse complement strand
GCGTCAGGCCGTGCAACGGCGCGAGCAACGCCGTGCTTCCGGCGGCGGGCCGCGTGGATCAGGCGCGTCGCAGATCCTGGTGGCGGCGCTGTTCGGATTGCTCCTCCTGGGGACCGGTGCATTCGTCTTCGGGGCGCTGAATGCGCAACCGACGCGCTCGACCGCTCCCTCCGGTGTGGCCGGCCTGCCCAGCGGCGGCGCGAGCACGGCTGCCGCCTCCCCGGATCCCGCGACCTCCATCGACCCCGACCCGAACACCTCCCCCAGCCCGAGCGTCCCGTCTGGCAGGCCCGACCCCGCCACCAGCCCAGAACCCAGCGGTTCGCCGGCTCCCAGCATCCGGCCGGGAACGGTCGCGGTGGCCATGCCGGTCGTGCCGGTGGTCGGCTTCTGGGAGATGGACCCTGACCTCAGCCGCTCCGACCTCATCGAGGCGCTCGAGGGCGCCAGCGATCGCTACGACACGGTGCTTGTTCCAGCTGATGATCGCGCTGCCATCGAGACTGCCCTGGGAGTCACTTTCGCGACATCCGTGCGGGATGCTGAGCCAGAGGAGATCCTGCTCGCGGTCAGGGACGGCGCTCTCGGCCTCCTGCGAGCAGCCGACGTAACGCCACGCGTCCGGGCGCTGGGCCTGGCCGATCGCCAGCTCTTCGGCAATGACCGGGTGCGCTCCAACGAGGACTGGCCGCTGGTCATCCCCGTCTCCGAGCCGCCGGCGAGGGTGTGGAACCAGGCCTCGACCGTGACCATCGTGGCCGGCGGTGATTCGATGATGGACCGCGGCATCTATGAGCGCGTGGTCAATCGCGACAGGGGCATCAGCTACCCGCTGGACGGTGGCACCATCGAGATCACCGGCCGCTACTGCTGTGGGACCTTTACCGGACTTGGTGCCTACGAGGTGCCCGAATGGCGCAAGACCGGCAACGAGGGCGCGGTGCGGGCCAAGCTCAAGGACGCGGATCTTGCCTTCATCAATCTTGAGAACCCTGTCCCCGACAACTGGTCCTTCCATCTTCACGGCACGCCCTTCTCGGGCAAGCCTGAGCTGCTGGAGATCTTTACCTCGTCGGGTATCGACTGGGTCTCCCTGGCCAATAACCATATGTACGACTACGGACCCAGCGGAATCGAGGACACGCTGAAGCACCTTGACCGCTTCGGGCTGGGGTACGCGGGAGCGGGCATGGATCTCGAGGAGGCGCGCCGCTACTCCGTGATGCCGGCCGGCTCGTCGACGGTCGCTCTTCTGCCCTGCGTGACCATCACACCGATCGTCTGGGCACGGCCCGACCGGGCGGGGAGCATGCCCTGCAGCGACGAAGAGATGATCCCCAACATCGAGCGCGCCTCAGAGGAGGCGGACATCGTCATCGTCTTCCCCAGTTGGGGCCCGGAGTACACGCCGTTCCCACAGGCCAGCCAGCAGCGCTTCGCCGCAGATTGGGTTGGCGCGGGTGCGGACGTGGTCGTCGGCTTCGGTCACCACATGGTGGCTGGCATGGAAGAGATCGACGACCGACTCGTCTTCTACTCCATCGGCAACTTCGTATTCGACCAGAACTGGGCAGAGTTCACGATGGAGGGGATCCTGCCCGAGATGACCTTCCGTGACGGTGAGATGGTCCAGGTCCGACTTAACCCGTTTCTGACGATCGACCAGGCACAGCCGAACCTGCTCGACCCGGCGGGGGATGGGGAAGCGGTCTTCCGGGAGATCCGCCGAGGCTCCGAAGGTCTGGAGTTCGACTACTAGGGCGTAGATGACGTACTGACTGCGAGGCTTTTCCGGCGGCCTCAGCAGCAACTATTGGAAGCTCTGGTCGTCATCGGCCCTCTCCAACCTGGCCGACGGCATCTTCACCATCGCCCTCCCTCTCATCGCCGTCCGCCTGACGGATTCGCCCATCCTCGTGGCGGGCGTCGCCGTCGCCGGACGGCTGCCGTGGCTGTTCTTCGCGCTCATCGCTGGAGCCCTGGCGGACCGGCTCGATCGACGGCGCACGATGCGCGACGTCAACCTCCTGCGCGTCGCGGTGATCGGCGCGATGGCGGTCCTGGCGCTGACCGACCTGCTGTCATTGCCGGTCCTCTACGGCGCTGCGCTCGTGCTCGGCATCGGCGAGACGCTCTTCGACACGGCCGCGCAATCGATCATGCCCTCGCTGGTGGGGCGCGACCAGTTGAGCAGGGCCAACGGGCGGCTGTACGCGGCGGAGCTGTCGATGAACCAGTTCATCGGACCGCCGTTGGGCGGCCTGCTGGTCAGCCTGTCCGTGCCCGTGGCGCTGGCGGGCAGCGCCCTCTGCTACGTGTTGGCCGCCGTCGGATTGGTGCTCATCGTGGGCGACTTCCGTCCGGTCCGCGCCGGCCCGCCGACACGGCTGCACACGGACATCGCGGAAGGGCTGCGCTACCTCTGGGGTCATCCGTTGCTGCGCACCCTCGCCGCGATGGTCGGACTGATGAACCTGGCCACGTCTGCCGAGTTCGCCATCTTCGTCCTGTACGCCGTCGCCCCGGGGCCGATGGGCCTCTCCGAGTCCGGCTTCGGTGTCCTGCTCACGACGTTCGCGGTGGGCAGCGTCATCGGGTCGGTGGTGGTGAAGCGTGTCGAACGTCGGATCGGTCGGGCGGCTGTGCTTACGGTGGGCGTGGTCGGCAGCGGGGCTGCCGCTCTTCGTGCCCGCCCTCACCACGGAGCCCATCCTAGTGGGGACGGCGTTCGCGATCATGGGCGTGACGGTCATGCTCTGGAACGTCGTGACGGTCTCGCTGCGGCAGCGGATCATCCCTGACCGACTACTGGGTCGCGTCAATTCGGGCTACCGGCTGCTGGCTTGGGGGACGCAGCCGTTGGGAGCGCTCCTGGGTGGGGTGATCGGCCAGCTCCTCGGGCTCCAGGCGGTGTTCATCCTGGCTGGCGCGGTGACGCTGCTCTTGCTCGTCGCGCGCGCGACCATCAAAGACGAGGCGATCGACGCGGCTGAAGCGCAGGGAGACCGGGAGGCCTCGGCCACCGCCTAGGGCGACCCCTCGGGCGGCAGGCCGTCGAAGAGGTCGTCCTCGGGGATGCGCACGCCGACGTGCGACACGCGCAGCGTGAGGTCCTCCGTGGGCTGGATGGTTCGCCACTCGTCCGCATCGAAGGCCAGGAAGAAGCCCTCCTTGGAGAGCTGCGTGATGTGCTCACCGATGGCCGCCAGCTTGGCCTCCATGTACGGGCCGATGTCCACGCGCGTGGTGATCGGCCCCTGGGCGGCGGTCATCTGGGCCAGGTGTCCCTCGCGCTGCGTGCGTGCTTCGTCTGTCTCGTCGCGCGGCGGCGCCCACCAGGTCTGGATGCCCTTGGAGTCGGCCAATTTCATGACCTCCTGCCGTCGGACGATGTCCAGGACGTTCTCGTACAACTTCAGCGGCTGCCAGGGTGAGAGCCCTTCCTGGAGCTGCTCGGGGTATGCGGCGGGGTCGCCGGCGCGCGCGAAGGCGAGCTTGGCCACCAGCGCGGCTCGGATGTGATCGGGGTG
>JALZLQ010000299.1 GCA_030858605.1 Chloroflexota bacterium | reverse complement strand
TCTCAGAGCCGTGATACGTGAGCGTGAGGATGCTGCCGCCTTGAGCCATGTGCGGGAGGGCGTGGCGTGCGATGGCCACGAGTGAGTAGGCGCTGACGTCCAGGGCGACCGCAAAGCCGGCGCGCGAGGTGTCGACGAAGGCCCCCTCCAGATCCTCGCGCCGCGCGAAGGCCAGGGCATGCACCAGGATGTCGAGCTGGCCGTGATGCTCTGCCCAGCGCTTGAAGACGCGCTCGATCTGCGCGTCGTCCTGGACGTCGCAGGGCTCCACGAAGTCGGAACCCAGGCGCGCCGCTAGAGGCCTGACACGCTTGTCGAGGAGGCTCTCCACCGAACTGAAACCGATCGTCGCGCCCTCGGCGTGGAGGGCTCGGGCGATGCCCCAGCCGATGGAGTGGTCATTGGCTACACCGAAGATGAGCGCCTTGCGTCCATCCAGCAGACCCATCGCTGTACCTCCGCTGGCAGGCGGGTGCCCGGTTCGATCGGCTCACTCGTCGCCGTGATGATGACCGTGATGATGCTCCGGATCGTGGTCGATCTGCCGGACGACGTCAGCCAGGATCTCGCGCCACGCCGCTGCGCTCGGCACGCAAGGTCGTCGCCATGACCTCATCCTATGGGATGACCCTCGGGAACCGCCGCCCGGTGGGGGACCTTCGCCGGAGCGGTCCTGCCTTGGCTCCTAGCAGCCGGGCACCGGATCCAGATCGCCTCCCAGGACACCCGCTCGCGCCTTGGCAGACAGGACGTGGCGGACGGCGTCCAGGACGCGCTCGCGGCTCAGACCGCCATCGGCCAGCGCCGCCACCAGCGCGTCACGCATCGTGCGCTGCCGCTCCAGATCGCCGCCCACGATCAGCATGTCGACACCGGCAGCGATGGCCAGCACGGCCGCCTGGCCAGGCTCGAAGCGGTCAGTGATGGCGGCCATGGCCGCCAGGTCGTCGCTGATGACGAGTCCGTCGAAGCTCAGGTCGCCGCGCAGGATGCCCTCGATGACCGGCGCCGAGAGTGTCGCCGGCAGCCCGCTTGGATCGATGCGTGGCAGCGCGATGTGAGCGGTCATCACGGCAGAGAGGCCGGTGTCGGGCGCCGTCGCCTGCGCGAATGGGACGAGCTCGACGCTGTCGAGACGCCGTCGCGGGACGTCGAGCACCGGCAGGTCCAGGTGCGAGTCGACGCTCGTGTCGCCGTGGCCGGGGAAGTGCTTGCCAACGGCCAGGATGCCACCCGCCTGCAGGCCCCGGATGTAGCCTGACCCCAGCCTCGCCACGAGCTGTGGTCGCGAGCCGTATGAGCGGGGCCCGAGGACCGGGTTGTTCGGATCCGTGTTCACATCCAGCACCGGCGCGAGGTTCATCTCGAAACCCATCTCCAGAAGCTGCCGAGCGTGGGTGGCGCCCCGCGCACAGGCCTCGTCGACGGTCGGGCTCATCGCGGCGAAGTCCAGGTTGGAGCCGAGGTTCTCGACGTCGTCGATGCGCTGGATGGCGCCCCCCTCATGATCGATGGCCTTGAGGAGAGGCACGCTGCCCGCCTCGGCGGCGGCGCCGTCCAGGCCCAGGTTCAGGGCTGCCGCCTCCTGCGCCGTGCTGGCATTGGCGATGAACACGATGCCGCCTGGCCGCAGGGTGCCGATGGCCTCTCGGGCATCGTCGGCGCTGTTCCCGGCCCAACCGATGAGCAGCAACTGGCCGACGAGCGCCTCATCGGTATCCAGGCCCGCCAGCGCCGACTCCACACGCGGATCGGGCGTCCGGTCGGGTTCGGCCGACGGCTCATCCACGGGATCTCCGCTGGCGCCCAAGGAGATCGAGGGAGACCGACCGGCAGCGCCCGTGGCCGCCCCTGCGGAGGGTGATGCTCCGGCGCTGCCCAACGGGGACGCCGACGGGTCGCGCTCTCCGGAACAGGCAGCCAGCACGACCACGATGAGGACGAGTGCGAGGGTCGGATGGCGGGCGGTCACGACCGCGGCACGATACTGGAGAGTCTCCGGTGACTTGGGCGCCCAACCCGGAGCGCGATGGCGTCGCGGTATAGCCGCTCGTAGAGCCGCGCCGGACGTGACCACGAGTGGTCTTCCGCCATGCCCCGCCGCTGCAGCTCCGTCCAGCCCCGTCCATCCCGATAGTGCTCGACGGCGCGCCGTGCCGCCGCTACGAGCGCGCCGGGCGTGGACTCCTCGAAGACGAAGCCGTTGCCCGCCAGGGCTCCCCTCTGATGGGACGCGTCGACATCGTGGATGGTGTCGGCAAGGCCGCCTGTGCGGCGCACCAGCGGCACCGTCCCGTAGCGCAGCGCGATGAGCTGTCCCTGGCCAGACGGCTCGAAGCGCGAGGGCATCAGGAAGATATCCGCGCCAGCGTAGATGCGCCGCGCCTCGTCACGATCGAAGCGCTCCAGGAGTGCCACGCGGTCCCGCTGTAGCTGCGCGACCTGGCGCAGCTCCGCCAGCAGCCGGGCGTCGCCGGTGCCCAGGATGATGAGCCGCGCGCCGATGGCGAGCAGCTGCTGGGCCGCCGATGCGACCAGATCGAAGCCCTTCTGCGGATCGAGCCGCCCGACCATGCCCAGCAACGGGCCGCCGGGATCCAGGCCGTGGCGAGCCATCAGGTCGAGCCTGTCGACTGCCTTGCCGGAGAGGTCGTTGCTGTCGTAGGGGGCCGGCAGCGCTGTGTCGGTGGCCGGATCCCAGACAGTGGTGTCGATGCCGTTGAGGATCCCCCGGTATCGGTCCCCAAGAGCCCGCAGGGCATCGTCCAGCCCGCCGCCGTACTCCGGCGTGAGCGACTCGAGCGCGTACGTCGGGCTCACGGTGTTGACCATTTCCGCGGCACGGATCCCTTCGCGCAGCAGATCGACGCCGTCGGTGTTTCCCACAGACTCGGGCAGTCCCAGTTGCCATGCGTGCTCGGGCGGCACCCAGCCATGGAAGGCGAGGTTGTGGCAGGACAGCACGGTCGCCGTCTCCCGGAGGGGGGCCGCAGGAGACTGTCCGTGGGCCAGGGCCAGCAGCGCTGGAGCGGCCTGCCAGTCATGGCCATGCAGCACGTCCGGCGGAACCTCCTCGGCCGCCGCACCCAGCAGGGCCATCTGGCCCAGCAGGCTGAAGCGCGCGCCGTTGTCAGGGTAGTCGGAGCCTTCCTGACCATACAGGCCTGCTCGGTCGAAGCTGGGCGGATGATCGACCAGCCTCACGCGGTAGCCGTCCGCGGGCATGGTCCAGAGGACCACTTCCGTCGCCACCAGATCCCCCGACTCCGTCGGTCGAGGGGCCGTGACCTGGCTCTGGGTCGATCCAGGGGGTGGCGCCAGCCCACGGTATCGCGGCAGGAACACCTCCACGGTGTGGCCCTGCCGGCCCAGCGCGCGAGCCAGCGCATCCACGACGTCGGCTAGACCGCCGGTCTTGGCGAAGGGCTCGCACTCCGAGCTGACCATGGCGATCCGCACTCGGTCATGGTAGCCGCCACCTTCGCGTGAGGTACCACTGGGTCGTCTACCCGGCCGCACCATCGCGGCGGAGCCGTCCCTCCACCCGCTCGTGTAGCATGCCGCATCGTGCCGTCCAGCCGAGAGATCCCCACCATCCCGTCCGTGCCGCTTCGCCTGCCGGCACAGCTGGAGGGGCTACACCGCCTCGCGTACAACCTGTACTGGACCTGGCACCCGGAGCTGCGCGCACTGTTCACGCGCATCGACCGACACCTCTGGCAGCGCTACCGCAACCCGGTGCCGCTCCTGCAGGTCCAGCGCAACTGGTCGGAGTTGCTGGATGACCCCGACTTCATGGTGGAGTACCGCGCTCAGCTCTCGCGCTTCGACGCATACATGTCCGACCGCCAGGACTCGTGGCTGGAGCGCCACCATCCCGGCGAGCTGAGCGGGCCTGTGGCCTACTTCTGCGCGGAGTTCGGGATCCACGAGTCGATGGGCATCTACTCCGGCGGGCTCGGGGTGCTTGCCGGTGACCACTGCAAGGCCGCCTCGGACATGTGTTTGCCCTTCGTGGCCGTGGGGCTCCTCTACCGCCATGGCTACTTCCGCCAGACCATCGACGCGGATGGCCACCAGGAACACGCCTATCCCGACTACGACCCGGACCGACTGCCCCTCCAATGCGTGGCCGACCAAAGTGGCGAGCCGCTCACCGTCCCCGTGGAACTGCCCGGTCGAACGGTGCAGGTGGGGGTCTGGCTGGCACGCGTCGGGCGGGTGACACTGCTGTTGCTGGACACCGACCGACCGGAGAACTCGGTGGAGGATCGGCCCATCAGTCACATCCTCTACGTGCGCGGGCGTGAGATGCGACTGCACCAGGAGCTGGTGCTGGGCATCGGCGGCGTACGGGCGCTGCGCGCGCTGGACATCACGCCTGCCGCCTGGCATCTGAACGAGGGCCACTCCGCGTTCATGCTCGTGGAGCAGACGCGCGAGTTCGTGGCCGCTGGGCTATCCCTGGACGACGCCCTCGCACGGGTGCGCAGCGGTTCGGTCTTCACTATCCACACGCCCGTGTCGGCCGGCAACGAGCGCTTCGACACGGATCTCGTGCGTCGCACCGCGGCGCCTGTCGCCTCCGGGCCCGGCCTCGACCTGGAGCGCATACTGGAGCTCGGACGCGGCGTGGACGGTGACCCTGGCCAGTTCGATATGACGGCCTTCTCGCTGCGCCTGACCAGCGGCGCCAACGCCGTCAGCCAGCTCCACGCCGAGACGGCCAACGCCACCTGGTCCGATGTGGTCGAGAAGCCCATCCTGGGCATCACCAACGGGGTCCACGCTCCCAGTTGGCTGGGACGCCCCATCCGAGATCAGTATGCGCGACTGGGCGTCGACCTTGATGCCTTCGATGACGATGTCCCCGAGGATCGTTTCTGGGACCGCCTGGACCGCATCGACGACGGTCGTATCTGGGAGGCGCACCAGCGGCAGAAGCTGGAACTGGCCTATTTCGCGAGAGGCCGGTTGCGTAGCCAATTCGCGCGCCACGGTGAGCCGC
>JALZLQ010000292.1 GCA_030858605.1 Chloroflexota bacterium | reverse complement strand
CTGCCAGGGAGACGAAGGGGGTCGCGACGCGCAAGTCGTCCTCGGCCCTTCGGGGGCGACGCCGGCCGCCGGCCGCCAGCGCCGCGTGAGCGGGCCGGAGAGCGTCCCGGAAGGCGCGCGACCGGCTCTCGATCGGTTTCTCGGCTCCCTGGCCGCACGTGATGCTTCCGAGCACACGCGGCGCGCATACGCCACGGGTGTGGGCCAGTTCATCACCTGGCTGGCCGCTCATCCCGAAGCCGGCCGGGACTGGCGCGACCCGTCACGCCGCCAGCTTCGGGCCTATCTCGGCGTGCTGGACACACAGGGTCTGTCGCGTCGGTCAGTGAGCAGCCGTCTGGCCGCTTTACGCTCGTTCTACCGCTACGCGCGACGCCAGGAGTGGGTGACGGGCGACCCGTGGTCCGCCGTGACGACGCCGCGGCTACCGCGCCGCCTGCCGGCCGTGCTGGAGATCGGTGAGGTGGAGCGGGTCCTCGACGCCATCGGGCAAGGGGATCCGTTGCTCGTGCGCGACCGGGCCATCGTCGAGACGGCCTACGGAGCTGGCCTGCGGATCAGCGAACTGACCGGTGCACGCCTGGCCGACCTGGACCTGCGCCGCGGGGAGCTCCGCGTGCTGGGCAAGGGCCGTCGGGAGCGCATCGGCTTGCTTGGCGGACCGGCCCTCGATGCGCTGACGGAGTATCTCAGCCATGCGCGACCCGCCCTTCGTGCCCGAGACGGCGGGGCGAGACCGGATCCGGGGTCGCTCTTCCTCAACTCCTCGGGCGGCTCGCTAACCGTGCGCGGCCTGCGCTACCGGGTCGACCGGCTTTTCCGCCTGGCCGGCGTCCAACAAGGAGCTTCGCCGCACACGTTGCGGCACTCCTTCGCCTCCCACCTCTTGGAGGGCGGCGCCGACCTTCGTGTCGTCCAGGAGTTGCTGGGTCACGCCAGTCTGGCCACGACCCAGGTCTACACGCACGTCTCTGCCGGCCGCCTGCGCAGCGCCTACCGTGACGCCCACCCGCGGGCCAGCCTCGAGACGCGCTCACCGCGACAGTGACGGCGCGCCAGTGACGGCCCGCAACCTGGCGCGGGCGGGGGCCATCGTGGTGGCCGCCTACCTCGGCTCCCGCGTCCTGGGCTGGCTGCGACTGGTGGTCATCGGCAACCTCTTCGGTGCCGAGGCCGACCTGGACGCCTACTTCACGGCGTTCCGGATCCCCGATCTCATCTACCAGCTGGTGGCGGCGGGAGCCGTCTCGTCTGCGCTCATCCCGGTCCTGGCAGGCCTCATGCACAGGGGTCAACGGGAGCACGTTTTCCGGGTCGTATCCACGGTCATCAACGCGATGCTCATGGCACTCGTCGGCGTCTCGATCGTGATGGCCGTCTTCGCTCCGGAGATCGTGCCCATCCTGGCACCGGGCTTCGACGTCGTGACCACCGAGCTGACCGTGCGCCTGACGCGGATCATGCTGCTCTCGCCGATCCTGCTGGCCATGGGCGCGATCATCTCCGCGGTGCTCAACCTGGAGGGTCGCTTCGGGGCCGCCGCCATGGCGCCGCTGATCTACAACGGAGCCATCATCGCGTGCGCCATCACTCTCTCGCCCTGGCTGGGCATCGATGCCCTGGCCGTGGGCGTGGTGCTTGGCTCCTTCCTCCATGTGGCCGTCCAGCTGCCAGCGGTCCGCGGGCGCTTCCGCTATGACCTGGTGCTGGATCTGCGCGATCCGGCGGCGCGCCAGACGTTCCTGCTGATGGGTCCGCGTGCTCTCGGCCTGGGCGCCAGCCAGATCACCTTCATCGTCAACACGGCGCTGGCGACGGGCCTGGGCGTGGGCGCCGTGGTGGCCTACAACGTGGCCTTCACCATCCTCCAGATACCCATCGGGGTCATCGGTTTCCCGCTTGGCGTGGTGCTCCTGCCGGCCATGTCCCGGGCGCTGGCGGCGGGCTCTGTGGCTGAATTCGGACGGGTCGTGGTGCAGGCCCTGAGACTCGTCCTGTTCGTGATGCTCTTCGTGACGGTGGTCGGTTTGGTACTTCGCCGGCAGACCGTCAACCTGCTGTTCGACTACGGCAACTTCGACTCGGCGGCCCTGGCCCTGACCTCGGACACGTTGGCCTTCTTCCTGCTGGGCACCGCGGCGCACTCCATGAACGTGATCCTGGCGCGGGCGTTCTACAGCGGGCAGGACACACGCACGCCGGTGACCGTGGCCATCGCCTCGGTGGTCGCCAACGTGGCCATCTCGGTGGCCACGGTCGGGTTCCTGGGGCTGTCGGGCCTGGCGCTGGGCATCGCCGTTGGTGGCTGGCTGGAGGCCGTCGTGCTGGCCCTCCTGCTGTGGCGACGCAGCGCGTCCATAGATATGAGATCCCTGGTCACTGCCCTGGGCATCTTCTCCGTGGGGGCCCTCCTGGCCGGGGCTGTGGCCTTCGGCACCGTGCGGCTCACGGAGCTGGGTGTGGGCACCGATCCGGGCAAGGCGGGCCTCGTCCTCCAGGTCGGTCTGGCCACCCTGGCCGCGGCCGCGGTCTACCTGCTGTACAGTCGATTGGTGCGCGTACCCGAGCTGCCCCGCACCCTCGGGTTGATCCGTTCCGCTTTCCGGCGCGGATGAGCCGCCCAGCAGATGCGGGTGCGCTGCCCACCCTTGTCGGTCACGAAGCTACGGGCCCGCCAGCTCGGGCAGGCAGATGACGCGACCCGGTCGAGGGTTCCGCGCCGATGGGTGACGGTCTGCGTCATCCGCTGGGAGGGCTGGTGGGGATGCTCGAGTCGCGCGGCCTGCTACGTTCCGTGCTACCGAGCGGAACGACGCCACCGGGCGACGTGGTCATCACGCACGTCAGCCAGGATTCGCGGCGCGCCGGGCCGGGCGTGCTGTTCGTGGCGGTGCCCGGCCAACATGCCGACGGCCACGCCTTCGCCGCTGCGGCCGTCGCTGCCGGGTCGCCCGCCGTGGTCGCCGAGCGGGCGGTGCCGGGCATCGCCGTGCCGCAAGTCCTGGTTCACGCGGCGCGCCCCGCTCTCGCTGTGGCGGCTTCCTGGGCGGCAGGACTGCCCTCGCACCGGCTCGGCATCGTGGGCATCACCGGTACGGACGGCAAGACCACCACGGCGCACCTGCTGCGCCAGGTCATGGGCGCCTGCGGGCAGCCGGCTGGTCTTATCGGCACCATCGATGTCGTGGTGGGCGGTCGGAGCCTGGGCAACCCGGGGCGGTCGACCACCCCGGAGGCGCCCGAGCTGCAGGATCATCTGGCGGCCATGGTCGAAGCCGGAGATCTATTCGCCATCGTCGAATCGACCTCCCACGGCCTGGCTCAGGACCGCGTCGCAGAGGTGGCCTACGACGTTGGCGTGCTGACCAACATCAGCCACGAGCATCTGGAGTTCCACGGCACGCATGAAGCCTACCGGGCCGCCAAGCGACTTCTCTTCGAAAGACTGGCAGTGGGACCGGGCAATCCAGAGAAGGGCTGGGGCAAGTCCGCCGTGGTCAACCGTGACGATCGGTGGGCCGGTGAGTTCATCGACGCCGCACGCGCAGCCGGTGCCAAAGTCATGACCTACGGCACGGATCCCGCCTCAGGCGCCGATGTGCGCGCGACCAGCCTGCGCGAGGACGCGGCTGGACTCTCCATCACGGTCGAGACCCCGAGCTGGCGCGAGCGCGTCCAGCTCCAGCTGGCCGGCAGGTTCAACGCCCACAACGCCCTAGCTGCCATCGCCGTCGCGGAGGCCCTGGAACTGGATGCGGCACGCGTCATCGGCGCACTTGGTGCGGTGGAGGCGGTGCCCGGGCGCATGCAGCGGATCGAAGCCGGGCAGCCGTATCGGGTCATCGTCGACTATGCCCACACGGCCGACTCATTGGCCAAGGTGCTGGACGGACTGGGCTCGCTTGCGGCGGCTGGCGGGGGAGGGCTCATCGTGGTCTTCGGGTCGGCGGGTGATCGGGACGTGCTCAAACGCCCGATGATGGGTCGTGTGGCCGGGGAGCGAGCCCGCCTCGTGGTGGTGACCGACGAGGATCCACGCTCGGAGGACCGCGAGGCGATCTTGGCGGAGATCGCGACCGGCGCGGAAGCTGTGGGGAAGCGTCGCGGCCAGGACCTGCTGCTCATCGCCGACCGTCGCGAAGCCATCCATCGAGCGCTTGGGCACGCCTTGCCCGGTGACGTGGTCGTTCTTGCCGGCAAGGGCCACGAGCGCACCATCGAGATGGCCGATGGTGCCATCCCCTGGGACGAGGCCGCTGCCGCTCGAGAGGCACTGGCGGCACTGGGCCACCGCGGCCAAGGCTAGACTCGACCGTATGACCAGTCAGGCTGTGACCGACGCCGCGACCGCGCAGGACGCCGCCGACGAGGCACTCCTGGAGCGTGGATCCAAGCCTGCTGCCCGGTCGGGACCGCGGACGGCCCGGCGCGGCGTTCATGTCGGACGCTTGTGCCTCGCTTTGCCCGGCTATGCCAACCTGGCTGGAGTCGGCGATCCCAAGGTCGGCCAAGCGCTGGCCTCCACCTTCGGCTCGCGGCCGGCAGCCTTCGCCCTAGCGTGGATGCTCAGGACCCGAAGAGTGTCCTCACCAACAGGCGCATCGTCCGGTCCGTGTTGAATATGCCCCGATTGGCACTCACCACGATGGTCACGTCGGAGTCGGGGAAGTAC
>JALZLQ010000285.1 GCA_030858605.1 Chloroflexota bacterium | reverse complement strand
GCCCACCTCCCTTCAGATGTCCATGGGGCGGACACTAGCTTGGATGAGTGGCACCAAGGCGCGTCGAACGAGAGAGGATCAGCCGCTAACGGCTGATCCGCCCCGTCCCGGCGGGACGGATCGGGGCCCTGCGAGCCGCGCACCAAGTCAACGTCCGCCTGACGGGAATATGACGGGAACCGCCAGCCCCAAGAACCGGAACGCGGCGCGGCGATCGGCCAACCCGGGACCACGCGGCTCTACCTGGCGCCAACGCAAGCCGCCGGCCGAGCCGGCGGGTCAGTTCTCGTCTAGGTCGTCCGAGTCCTCGACCTCGAAGGCCTCGTCGGCGGTGACCTCGATGGGCAGGGCCGAGCCGATGTCACCGATGTCGTCGTCGTCCTCGTCGAGCTCCAGATCCTCCAGCTCCATCTCCTCACGCACGAGCGTGCCCTTGGTATACGGCCGCAGGTCGCTGACCTTGGCGGCAGTGGGAAAGGAGACCTTGCCGAAGTTGCGCGGGTCCTGGTAGACCTCGCGGATGATGAGTCGGACATCGCGGTCGCCCAGGCTCGTGACGCCGGCGGCGTACTTGTTGCCCTCCGCGACAAGCTTGAGCAGTCGCGCGGCCACGCGCGGTTCGCAGTAGCCGATGTGCATCCCATTCGAGCTCGCGGCCAAGCGCGGACCTTCCGGCGCGAGCTCGACCAGGTCGCCCGGGTTCACCTGCGCCAACTCGCGCGGGCTGACCAGGTCGACCAGATGGGCGAAGCCCGTCTTGCCGGTCTCCTCCACGAAGATGCTCACCGGTGCCTTGCTGCCCGGCTTGGCAGCGATGGTCTTCTTGCCGGCCTCAGCCATGAGCACGCGCAGGCGATTGATGTTGCGTTCGGCGATGCGGCTGGTGGGGTCGATGGCCAGCGCAGCCTGATAGTGCTCGCGCGCCATGGCCAGCTCGCCCTGTTCCCAGTACGCCTTGGCCAGCCGGTTCTCCGCCTCGCTGTCCGGACCCGACTCGAGGATGCGCTGGTTGATCTCTCCAGCAACGATCCAATCGGCGGCGGTCGCGGCGGCAATGGCCTGTTCTGTCAACTGACGCTTGAGGCGCGTGGCGTTGATGGCCTGGTTGGAGTTGGGGCTCTCAGTGAGCGAAGTGAAGCTCATGCACTCCTCGGGATGGGCGGCGTCGGACCGCCAGCAGGACGCGCAGTGAAGCGCGCCGACAGGTGATGGGCGAACGGGGAGTGTATCACGCGCCCGGACCCGGCCGGGTGCTGTCCGCCTACTTTGGGTCGAGCTGGAGCGCTGCGGAGTTGATGCAATAGCGCTGGCGAGTCGGGCCGGGTCCGTCGTCGAAGACGTGGCCGAGGTGACCACCGCACTTCCTGCACAGAACCTCCGTGCGGCTCATGCCATAGCTCTTGTCCGTGCGCAGCTCGACCGCCTCGGCCACGGCCGGCTCCGTGAAGCTGGGCCAGCCCGAGGAGGAGTCGAACTTGGTGTCGGAGGCAAAGAGCTCGGCCTGGCAGCCGGCACAGCGGTATGTGCCGTCGGTCTTGGTGTGTACGTACTCGCCAGTGAAGGCGCGCTCCGTGCCGTGGCGGCGGAGGATCTCGTACTGCTCGGGGGTGAGGCGTGCACGCCACTCAGCGTCGGTGTACTCGAGTTCAGTTGCCATGCCCCAATGGTGACACGCTCGCGCCGAGAAGGTCCATGGGTGCCTCGGCTCGAGCGTGCGATGGGAGGCCGTGTGCGAACAGATCCACCGAGTTCCAGGGCGCGTCAGCCGTCCATCACGAGCCTGAACCGTTCGGTGAAGCCGCCGCGGGCCGCCAGCTTCGCCTGGCGCGCCTCCTCCAGGTCCGCGCCGCTGCGCCGTGTACCGCGGCCAGCGCGAGCACCACCTCCAAGACGTCGGCCAGCTCCGCCACTGCGTCGCCGTCATCGCGAGCGGCGGAGTACTCGATGCTCTCCTCGACCAGCTTCGCGCGCAGCGCTTCCAGATAAGCGGCGTCGTCATAGCGCGAGACCTGCGCCGCGACGCCCTTCGCCGCGAGCTGCTGCGGGACGAGGTCGCGCACCAACTTGTCCATCTTCGGACGTTCAGCTGACTCGATGCGGCTTGTCCGCGATCAGCGTCAGGAACTCGTCGCGCGGCAGCGTGTTCGCGACGTGGCGCTTCTCCAGCCAGCCGCGACGAGCCAGGCCGATGCCCCAGATGACGTTGTCCCACTCGCTCATGTAGTGCGCGTCGGAGTCCACGGTGAAAGTGCAACCCGCCTCCAGCGCCGCCCGGATGCGCCGGTCGTCCAGGTCCAGCCGCTCGTCCGACCCATTGATCTCCAGCAGCGTGCCGGTCTCCGCGGCGGTCCGGTAGAAGACGTCCCAGTCCAGATCAAGGTCGTCGCGGATGCCGATCTTGCGCCCGGAGGGGTGCGCGATGATGTCCACATGGGGCGACCGCAGAGCCGTGAAGTAGCGCTCCATCAACTGCGTCCGCGGTTGCCGCCGGCCCACATGCAGCGAGGCCACGACCACATCGAAACGGGCCAGCAGCGCATCGTCGTAGTCCAGCCGGCCGTCCGTGCGGATCTCCATCTCGCAGCCGTGCAGCAGGCGGAAACCGCTGGGATGCGCGCCCTGCGGCACAGACCCTGAAGCCTCCTCGCGCGCGAAACGCTCGTTCAGCTCGCCGATGATCCGTCGCTGCTGCTCCACGCGCCGGGGATCCAGTCCGTTGGCGATGGTCAGGCTGTGCGAGTGATCGGTAAGCACCTGGTAGGCGTAGCCCCGCCGGCGCGCCGCCTCCGCCCAGACATCGATGGGCTTGGAACCGTCGGACCAGTCGGAGTGCGTGTGGCAGTCGCCCTGTAGGTCCGAGACATCGACCAGCTGGGGTAGTCGACCCTCTCGCGCCGCCTCGCTCTCCCCGCGGTCCTCCCGCAGCTCTGGCTCGATGAAGGGCAGGCCGAGGAAGTCGTAGACCTCCGACTCCGTGGCGAACGTCCGCCGCTCCGCTCCCTCCCCCGCCAGGGTCTCGCCATCCTCGTCGAGGCGCGTGAAACCATGCTCCGAGAGGCTCCAGCCGCGGTCGCGGGCGAGCTCCCGGAGCCGCACGTTATGCTCCGCTGACCCCGTGAAGTGGACCAGGTAGGTGCCCGTGGCACCGACCGGCATGGTCATCACATCGAGCTGCGGCCCGCGCAGCAACTGAACGGTGGTGCGCAACTGCCCCAGCCTTCCGCCGTGGCCGCCGACCTGCTCCACCGCAGGCGACGCGTGCAGGGTCTCGATCAGGGCCCGCCCATGGTCGGTCTCGACCAGCAGGTCAAGGTCCCCTATCGTTTCGCGCCGCCGCCGATAGGACCCGGCCGGCACCACCGAACGGACACCGGGCACGCCGCCCAGCAGCAGGGCCAGCCGCTCCAGGATCTCCGATGCCTGACCCAGGCGCATACGCCGCGGCGGTCGCTTACGAAGCTGCTCGAGGCCGTCCAGGATCTTCTTCTCGGTCCGCTCGCTGATGCCGCGGACGGAGCGCAGGCGCCCGGCGCGGGCGGCCGTCCCGAGCTCCTCCAGCGTCGTGATGCCCAGCGCACGCCACAGGTCGCCCGCTGTGCGTGGCCCCAGGCCGGGCACTGCCAGCAGCGTCACGAGCGAGGGCGGCACGTCGCGGCGCAGCCTCTCGTAGAAACGCGACCGGCCCGTGTCTGCCAGCTCCGCGAGCTTGTCCGCGATGGCCTTGCCCACGCCGGTCAGCGCTGGGGCTTCGCCGCGCCGGTAGGCTGCCGCGACCTGGGCCGGGCTGTGCGCGATGGAGTCGGCCGCGCGGCGGTAGGCGGCGATCTTGAAGGGCAGCTCGCCCTGGAGCTCCAGCATGTCGCCGATCTCGTAGAAGATGCGGGCCAGCTCGTCGTTGCCCAGGAGAGGCACGTCATCGCCGCGTGAGGCGCGCGGTCGCACCTCGTACGGCGGCTCGTCTGGATCGACCGCGACGACCTCGGCCGGCGCCGGTGCCTGCGAGTCGGCCTCGCTCCGGTCGGGTGAGTCGGCGTCTTTCGGCTCGGGTGCGTCGGCCTCGTCCGCGGCGCTCAGCTCCGGGT
>JALZLQ010000280.1 GCA_030858605.1 Chloroflexota bacterium | reverse complement strand
AGCTGACCGAAGCGGGCGGCGGCGAGGTCTCGCTGCTGACCATGGGACCGGCGGGGGCCGCGGACGCGCTGCGCAAGGCTCTGGCCATGGGCGCGACGCGCGCCTACCACGTCCTGGACGACGCTCTCACCGGTGCCTGCCTGCGCCAGAGCATCGATGTCCTGACCGCGGCCGTCAAGAAGCTGGAGTTCGACCTGCTCTTCTGCGGCGCGGACACCTCCGATGGGCAGGGTGGTGTGGTGGCACCCGCGCTGGCGGCCCGACTCGGCCTGCCCTACCTCTCCTACGCCTCGGAGATAGAGCCGACCGATGGTGGCGTGCGCGTGCACCGCCTCAGCCCCACCGGCTACGACGTGCTGGAGGCGCCCACGCCGGCGTTGGTGATGGGCACCCAGGTGCTGGGCGAGCCCCGATACCCATCGCTGCGCGGCATCATGCAGGCGCGATCGAAGGAAGTGACCACCTGGTCGCTGTCCGACGTGGGCATCGACCCTGCCACCGTCGGTGGCGACACAGCCACTACCAGGGTGCTGGGCGAGGAGGCGCCGCCCCAGCGCAGTGGCGCCACGATCCTGAAGGGCGCGCCTGAAGAGGTCGTGGCGCAGACCGTCGACTTCCTGGCCCAGCGGAGGCTCATCTGATGGCCGGCATCTGGGCGGTCGGTGAGGTCGCTGGCGGGCAGCCGACCCGCCTTACCTTGGAGCTGGCCACGCTGGCTCGCCGACTGGCTGAGATGGGCGGCGGCGAGGCGCGGTCGGTAGTCATCGGCGGCGACGCGGCTGCGGCGGCCGCCGAGGTCGCCACGTACGGCCCCGACGTGCTGGCCGTAGAAGCGCCAGGGGAGGGGAGACCGGCCGCCGCCACCACCGCGGTCCACCTCGCAGCGCTCGTGGCTGAGCGTTCGCCGGACATCGTGCTGCTGGGTGCCACGCCGGACGGCAAGGACGTGGCCGGGGCGCTGATGGCGCTCTCCGATCTGCCCATCCTCGTCAACACGGCCGGCGTGAACTGGAACGACGGCAAGCCAGAAGTCGAGATGAGCACCTTCGGTGGGCGGCTGGTGACACGGAGCACGTTCAGCGGCACGCGCGGCATCGTGCTCGTGCGGCCGGCCACGGTCACAGCAGAGGCAGCGGCCAGCCCAGGCTCGGTCGAGACGGTCGACGTCATCGCGCAGGAGTTGCCCGAGGTCCGCGTGATCGAACGGGTGGAGGAGGCCGGTGCCGGGGTCTCGATCGAGGAAGCGCGTGTCATCGTGGGCGGCGGGCGCGGAGTCGCGTCGCCGGACGGTTTCCGCCTCATCGAGGAGCTGGCGGAGGCGCTGGGCGGGGCGGTCGGGGCGACAAGGGCGGTGGTCGATGCCGGTTGGATCGGCTACGGCCAGCAGATCGGCCAGACCGGCAAGATCGTCAAGCCCGCGTTGTACATCGCCTGCGGCATCAGCGGCGCCATCCAGCACAAGGTCGGTGTGCAGACGGCGGGCACCATCGTGGCCATCAACAAGGACCCCGACGCACCCATCGCGGAGTTCGCCGACCTGGTCGTCATCGGCGACCTGTTCGAGGTGGTGCCCAAGCTCACGGAGGCCGTCCGAGCGCGGAAGACCGGCACCGCCTGACGGTGTCGCTCGCGACGGACCAGGCGCTCACCGACCCGGTCGGTCGCTGGCGCATCCTGGCGATCCTTGCCGCGGGGCTCCTGCTGGCCATGGCGCCCTGGTTCTCAGGGGCCGCCGTGGCGCCAGCGCTGCGGGTGGAGTGGGGCTTGTCGTCGGCGCAGGTGCCGTTGCTCACGGTGGCTGTCCAGCTGGGTTTCGCGCTGGGTGCCATCCTCCTGGCCGCCACGGGCGCCCCGGACGTGCTCTCTGCGCGGCGCGTCTTCCTGGCGGGAGCGTTGTTGGCCGCTGGGGCGAACGCTGGGTTTGGTTTCTTCGCCCCGGATCTGGGAAGCGGGCTGATCTTTCGCTTCATCACCGGCATGGCCCTGGCCGCGGTCTATCCGGTGGCCATGAAGATGGCCGTTGGCTGGTTCCGGCGCGAGCGGGGCCTGGCCATCGGTATCCTGATCGGTGCGCTGACCATAGGCAGCGCGCTGCCCTACCTGTTCAGCGGGCTGGGAGCCTTATCCGGCGTCGACTGGCGGCTCCTGGTGGGCTTCGCCAGCGTGCTCACAGTTGCCGGCGGCTTCCTGGTGTACGGGTGGACTCGCGACGGTCCGTTCGATGTCCCAGCGGCGCGCTTTAGCCCGCACGTGGCGATGCGAGCCGTTCGGGAGCCGGCCGTGCGCCTGGCGAATCTCGGATACCTCGGTCACATGTGGGAGCTGTACGCGATGTGGACGTGGATCCCGTTGTTCCTCGGCGCCAGTTTTACGGCCGCGGGCGCGACGGACCCGGCTGCGGCGGCACTCTCCGCGTTCCTGGTGGTGGCGGCGGGCGGCATCGGCTGCGTGGCGGCCGGTTTGCTGGCCGATCGCTGGGGGAGGACCGCCACGACGATCGCCGCGATGGCCGCTTCCGGCACCAGCGCGATCGTGGCAGGCCTCATGTTCGGGGCGTCGCCGCTGCTGGTCGTGGCTGTATGCCTCGTGTGGGGCATCACCATCGTGGCCGACTCGGCGCAGTTCTCTGCCGCACTCTCCGAGCTGGCGCCGCCGGGCACGGCCGGCTCCGCACTGTCATTGCAGGTTGCGACCGGCTTCACGCTGACGGCCGTGACCATACTGCTGGTCGGGACGCTGGACGCGCCCGACGCGAGCGGCTGGCGCCTCGCCTTCGGCATCCTCGCGCTCGGGCCGTTGGTGGGCATCATCGCGATGTGGCGGTTGCGCGGGCGGCCGGAGGCCACGCGTCTCGCAGGCGGCCGGCGTTGAGCGCTGGGCACTCGGCGTCGGGGGTGGCTCTGCCACGCTTATCTGGTGCTAGGCTGTGCGACGAACCACCAGCTGTAGTGGTCAGTCGGAGGCTCTGACAGGAAGCTCATGCGTTGTCCCGCCTGTAGCGAGCGCGACACTCGGGTCGTGGACTCTCGCGACCTGGACGATTCGGCCACCATCCGTCGCCGCCGCGAGTGCAACGCGTGCAGCACCCGTTTTACTACCTACGAGCGCGTCGAGTCCGCGCGGCTGAGCGTCGTCAAGCGTGACGGTGAGCGACAGGAGTTTGATCGGCAGAAGCTCGCCGCCGGTCTGGACAAGGCGCTTTGGCGCCGGCCCGTGCCGGCCGGAGCCGCCGAAGACGTCGCGGAGTCGATCGAGGCCACGCTCCGCGCGCAGGGCATCGGCGAGGTGGCATCGGCGCGCATCGGGGAGATGGCCATGGAGCGGCTCCGGCAGCTCGACCAGATCGCCCTGGTCCGCTACATGAGCGTCCACCAGCGGCTGGAAGGGATCGACCAGCTCAAGCGTGAGGTCGACCGCGTCCACGCCCAGAGGGGCCGAACCGCGCCCGGTCAGACCGTGCTCGATCTGGACCTGCCGCCGGTCGCAGTGGGGCCAGCCACAACACCCCGCCGTAGAGGCCGTTCCTGACATGTCCGTCCTCTCGGATCGCGACATCCGCGCCGCCATGCAAGCCGGGCGCGTGCGCGTGGACCCGTACGACCCAGCCTGCCTCCAGCCCTCTTCGGTCGACCTGCACCTGGACCGCGACTTCCGCGTCTTCCGCAACAATCGCTACCCGTACATCGACGTGCGCAAGGCGCAGCCTGATCTGACCGAGATCGTGTCGGTCGAGGATGACGAGGCGTTCATCCTCCATCCCGGCGAGTTCGTGCTTGGCCAGACCCTTGAGTGGGTGGAGTTGCCGGACGACCTGGTGGCCCGACTGGAGGGGAAGTCCAGCCTGGGACGGCTGGGCCTGTTGATCCATTCCACGGCGGGCTACGTCGACCCTGGCTGGAAGGGCAACCTCACGCTGGAGCTGTCCAATGTGGCCAACCTGCCAATCGCGCTGTACTGCGGCATGAAGATCGGCCAGATCAGCTTCTTCAAGATGTCCAGCCCCGTGGAGCGGCCGTACGGCTCCAAGGAGCTCGGCTCCAAGTACCAGGGCCAGTCTCAGCCCACGGCCTCGGAGTACTACCGCGACTTCGAGGCTTCGCGCCGCGCCGCCAAGGGCGGTCCCAAGCACCGCTAGCTGAGCGGGCTGGCGATGGGCATCAACGACTCGGTCGACTGGCAGGCGGACCTGGGTGGCGGCGTGCGTGTCGCGCTGGTCCAGGCGGGCACCTTCACCTCCGACGCAGGCACCGTCTTTGGACCCGTGCCGCGACTCATGTGGGATCGCCTGGTGGCGGATGAGATCAACCCGGATGCCACGCTCACCCAGGCACTCAACTGCCTGCTGGTGGAGACGCCTGGAGGGCGAGTGCTGGTGGAGACCGGCATCGGCGAGCGACTGCCCGACCGGCGGCGCGAGCAGCGGGGCGTTGCTGGTCTGCCCATCGTGCCTGCGTTGCAGTCGGCGGGCTTCGACCCGGAGACGATCGACCTGGTGGCGGTCAGCCACCTCCATTTCGACCATGCCGGCGGATTCCTGCGTGCGGACGGGCAACCGGCATTCCCTCGTGCCCGCATCGTTGCGCAGCAGCTCGAGTGGGAGTTCGCGCTTGGCGGCAATCCCCGGTTGCAAGCCTCGTACGATCAGGATGAGCTGCGGCTGGCGGAAGGCTTCGCACGCGGCGGCTCGGCGGACGGGGAGGAGGAGGTGCTGCCCGGAGTCCGCGTCATCCGGACGGGTG
>JALZLQ010000266.1 GCA_030858605.1 Chloroflexota bacterium | reverse complement strand
GGGTGGCGGCGGTTCTCCCAGATCGTCCGAACCATCTCCCAGTAGTGGTTCGGCTTCTGCTGATCGATGCCGTTGGGGATCAGTCCGGCCCACAGGTTCGGGGCGATGCGGCGCGCCTTCTTGCGCGGCGGCTGGAAGGTGGCTCGTGGGTCAGGACGGCCGTTGGCGTGAAGGCCGCTGGTGATGGGCGTTTCCGAGCCGGCGATGGACGATGGCTCCGACCCTGTTTCGCCTGATACATCCCGATGTGCGTCACGTGCATCCACCGGCCGAGTATGAAGGTTCAGCCGGTCAGGTCGATCCGCTGGCGACCGGTGTAGATGTTGAAACGCTCCTCGCGCAGAAAACCGATGAGGGTCATGCCCAGTCGCTCAGCGCTGGCCACGGCCAGGTCCGTGGGCGCGGAAACGGCGGCCAGGACGGAGAGCCCGGCCATTGCCGCCTTCTGCACGATCTCGAAGCTGACCCGGCCAGACACGAGCAGCATCGATCCGTGTAGCGGCAGCTCACCAGCCAGCGCCGCATCTCCGATGACCTTGTCCAGAGCGTTGTGGCGCCCGACGTCCTCGCGCAACGCGCGGAGTCGCCCCTCGGCGGTGAACAGCGCCGCGGCATGCAGCCCGCCGGTCGAGGCGAACACCTCCTGGGCCTGTCGCATGGCGACGGGCAGGGCCAGCAACGTCTGGCGCTCCACGAGCGGTCCGTCAGGCAGTGGCCCGCAACGCTGCACCACATCATCCACGGAGGCCTTGCCGCAGATCCCACACGAGGCCGTGGCCACGAAATTGCGCTTGGCGACCCGCGAGGCATCGAACTCCTTGGCCAGGCGGGCGGTGACCTCGTTCTCTGGCCGGGCCATGGTTGCCGGATCGCCTGTTTCGAACCGAACGCCGATCAGGTCGCTGGCGGTGACCAATCCCTCGGAGATCAGGAAGCCGGCCGCCAGCGCCTCCTCGTCGCCCGGCGTGCGCATCGTGACGGCGATGCTGACCGGCTCCTGTCCGGCACCGCAGGCGCGCATCTCCAGTGGCTCTTCACCGGCCAGCGACTCATCGCGTTCCTCATGGTCGTGACCGCTGAGGGCCAGCACCCGGACGCGGGACACGGAGCGGGATGGCGTGGCGGGCTCCATGTCCGCAGCATAGGCTCAGCCGCGCGTTCTTTGGTCAGCCGCGCGTTCGGTAGGTCAACTCCCCGAGATCCACCATCACGAAGAACGGACAGATGGTGCAGTCGCTCCCGCTCAAGTTCGTGATGGAGATGTCATTCGTGCCGCGCAGCAGCGAGGCCGGGAACTCGAAGATCACCGCTCCCCAGTTGCCCTCCCCGCCAGGGCCACAGCAGAAGTCATTGGGCAGCGGGTCGAGTCCCTCGTATAGGACCTGGCCGTTCAACGTCAGGCGCATCGGATTCTTTTCCGGTCGCTCGTCGTCCATGCCCACCAGGCGCAGCCTGGCCGTCCCCACGGCGCGGCCGCCGCCATCGGCCTGGAACGTGCCGCTCATCGTGTCGAACGAAGTGCCCTGGCCGTAGACCCATGACGCCGTCCGGCCCTTGTAGCGGCGTTCGAACCCGCCCTGCAGGATCTGGTTGGGGATGGTCACGGTGACATCCCGAGCGGCCGGCGGATCGGTCGGCGGAGGCGGTGGAGGCGGGGTCGGCGCCGGCGTGGGAGCCGGAGTCGGGGCAGGCGTGGGCGCGCGAGTCGGTCTTGGTGTGGGGGAGGGTGTGGGCGGCGAAGTCGGTTCCGGCGTGGGCGCGCGAGTCGGTCTTGGTGTGGGGGAGGCGGTCGGCTCGGGCGTCGGAGGGGCGGTCGGCGCGGGGCTCGCCGTGGGCGTGGACGTGGGCGTGACGCTCGGCTCGGGGGCCACCGGAGGCACGATGACGTCGCTGCTGGGCGTGAGCGTGGGCCGGGCCGATGCTTCAGCGACTGGGGGCGGGTCTGTGGGCGTCCCGCCATCACCGCCACCGAAGAGGTCGAACGCCCCGAGAGCGGACCCGGCAAGTGCCAGCACGATCAGTCCCGCCACCGCGCCGACCAGCGCGAAGGGCAACATCCCGCGAGTTCGCTCCGGAGTAGCTGGAGCGAGGCGGCCACGACGCCCTGGCACCACGCCGGTGCGATATCCGCTGCCGCCTGCCGGGCCGAGGGGCGGCGCGGCCGCGACCAGCGGAAGGGCGACTGTCTCGTCCCGGGGAGCCTGGGGGACTGGTCCGACAGGGCGCGGCGCGGCAGCGGCCGAACCCAACGCCACGGCCACGGTGGCCGCGTCGCTGCCGTTCCAGCTCGCGCCGTGCACTCGCGCCTGCAATCGCTCTCCGATGCGGTCCAGGTCAGTGGCGACAGCGCTCGCCGACGGGGGTCGATTCCGTGGGTCTTTCTCCAGGCACGCCATGACCAGGGACTCCAGCTCGCGATCGACCCCCGGCGCCAGCTCACTCAGCGCCGACGGACGCTCCCAGGCGTGCCGATAACCGACACTCCCCGGGTCGTCGCCGCTGAAGGGCGGCCGGCCGGACAGCATCTCGTAGAGCACCGTGCCCAGGGCGTAGAGGTCGGAACGCGGCTCCACCGGGCCGCCCGTGGCCTGCTCTGGCGAGAGGTACGCGGCAGTTCCGAACGCCATGCCGGTCTGGGTGATCTCGGATCGGCCGCCAAGCGCCTTGACGATGCCGAAATCGGTAAGGTGTGCGCGTCCGCCCTGGTCGATAAGCACGTTCCCGGGCTTCACGTCCCGATGCACGAGGTCTCGGGCGTGGGCGGCGGCCAGTGCCGTGGCCACGTGGCTCCCGATCCAGACTGTCTCCGGCTCCGTCAGCGTTCCGCGTTCGCGGAGGAGCTCGCGCAGCGATCGGCCCTCGATGAGCTGCATCACGATGAAGAGCGAGCCATCGTCCGTGGTGCCGAAGTCGTAGACCGGTACGACATGCGCCGCCGTGAGCCCGGCCGCCGATCGCGCCTCCACCGCGAAGCGTTCCCGCATCTGTGCGTCGTGGCTGAACTGCGGCCGCAGCAGCTTGATCGCCACGACTCGTTCCAGGCTGAGGTCGCGGGCACGGAACACCTCGGCCGTGCCGCCCTCACCGATCTTTTCCGCGATCTCGTACCGATCGGCGAGCACGCGGGCATCCGAACGCAGCCCAGCCGCGGCGACATCTGCCGTGGCACGTGGGCCTGGGCCAGACGCGGGAGGGCGGGGATCCGGGCGCGGACGATCGGAACTTTGGGTCATGTGGTGGGGGCAATGGTCGCCCGGCGCGCCGCCCACGAGCCTGTCAGCGGACAGTGCTCACGTTGAGAGCGTGTTGCAGGAACGTCTCGGTTGCCGTGTATTCGGGCGCTCTCACGGACGCGGCTCCGGCCGCTACGCTCTGCCCCGTGGACCTTCCCGCCGGACCCCCGTTCGTGCTGCGCGCCCGTGTGCTAACGCCGCTGGCCGCAGGAGGTACCCGCTACGAGCACGACGGAGTCGTCGCGGTCGACGAGAGCGGTCGGATCACCGCAGTGGCACCGTACGAACGCTGGGCCACGGAGGGAGACGAGGACGCCCCGAGCGGCATACCCGCGCCTCCAGATGTCGCGCCGCTCCCCGCGCCGCGGATCATCGATCTCAGGCCCTGGCTGCTGATGCCGGGCCTGGTCGACCTGCATGTCCATCTGCCCCAGGTGCCAGCCGCCGGCCTGGGCGCTGGACTCGATCTGCTGACCTGGCTAGATCGCTACATCTTTCCGCTGGAGCGGACCTTCGACAGGGCGACCGCAGAGAAGCTTATGCCAGGGATCCTTCGTGCCATGGCTCGTGCCGGCACGACCACGATGCTGGCCTACGGCGCCATCTGGCCGGACAGCCTGGACGCGGCGTTCCGGGCCGCGGAGGAGCATGGGATCCGCGCTGTCATCGGCAAAGTGATGATGGACGAGCTGACCTATGACGAGCGGATCCCCAGAGGCCGGATCCTGGACGTCAGCCTCGAACAGTCCGTGGAGCTCTGCGAGCGCTGGAACGGCGCGGACGATGGCCGCCTCCGCTACGCGTTCACGCCGCGATTCGCGGTCAGCTGCTCGGCGGAGATGTTGCGCGAGTCAGCCTCGCTGGCCCGCCACTACGGCGCCTACTGGCAGACACACCTGTCCGAGGATCGGATGGAGATCGCGGACGTGGCTCACCGCTTCCCCGAGGCACTCGACTACCTGGACGTTTACGACCGGGCCGGGGCGCTGGGCGAGCGGACCATCCTGGCGCACGCCGTTCACCTGTCCGAACGCGAGGTGGAGCGGATCGTGGCAAGCGGCTCGCGGATCGCCCACTGCCCAGCCTCCAACCTGTTCCTGGCCAGTGGCGTGATGCCGCTCGCCCGATACCTGGAGGCGGGCGCGATCGTGGGCCTGGGATCTGACGTGGCCGGCGGGCCGGACCTCTCGATGGTCACCCAGATGCGCATCGGGGCCTACGTCCAGAACGCGCTGCGCACCGTTGGCGGCGATTCACGAGCGATCCTCGACCCCCTCGACCCCCTCGACTGGCTTCGATTGGGAACGCTGGAGGGCGCCCATGCGCTTGGGCTCGAGAACGCGATCGGATCGCTGGAGACGGGCAAGGAAGCGGACCTCATCGCGGTGGACCCTGCCGTGACCGCGCCGCTGCCGGGCATCGACTCGGACGACCCGGCGGAGATCGTCTCGCGCCTCATCTTCCGCGGCCATCCGGAGATGGTCCGGGCCACCTGGGTGCGGGGCCGCCTACTCCAACGGTAACGTTGCGGGGCTGGCCGACGGGACACCGACGCCGCCGACAGGTTCTATCGGCGTGCTGCTGTCGAAGCCCGCGATGTGCGGACGCCCTTCGCTGATCGCCGCCT
>JALZLQ010000235.1 GCA_030858605.1 Chloroflexota bacterium | reverse complement strand
GACCAGTATCGATGAGCATCTCGCGCCGCGGAACACTGTCAGCGTACCCGGGTCAGGGACTCGGACTCGGGGCCGCAGACGCCGGCACCGGGCCGCCTCTGAAGACGGCTACGTCATCAAAGGCCGCTGCGTACCCCGCCACGTCCGCGTAGGCGTAGGCGCCGACCCGGTCGAAGGTGCTGAGGCCGGCAGCTCCGTCCGCAGAACCCACCTCCAGACCGTCCACCAGCAGCCGCACGCGCATCGGCCCCGGCGCCGCAGCGGTGCATTCCACGCTGAGCCTGAGCGGCGCGGCGGGATCGACACCTTCGGGAAGAGGCCCGCGACCGAGGGCTGACGAGGTCGAATCCGTGATGTCGACCACGATCCATTCGCCGGACGCGTGGATCAAGCCACCCACGAAACGGTCCTCCCCAAGCCCACATATCCAGCCGGCCGCACCACTACCGGACGTCGCCACGGTCCCCTCGGTGAGGACCACCTCGAGCGACTGCTCGGGCTGGAAGACACGCCAGCTCCACAGGCTGTTGAGGTCGGCGCCCAGGTCGATGCGCAACGCGCCGTCGGCGTAGGCCACGTTGCCCGAGGGATGACTGCCCGTGCCCCAAAGTGGTCTGGAGGCACCCCCGAAGTCGTCGCTGAAGAGGGCATCCCCTCTGGGCGGCTCGCTCGGCCGGGCGCTCGGGGAAGCGCTTGCGGCCGGGGTATCGCTGGGAGCCGGCTCCGGCGTACGCGGCAGGCCGAGGCTGTCATCGGGTGTAGCCTCAAGCGACGCCGACGGAGCGGCGCTGACGGCCACTGATGGATCCACAGGGTCGCTGGCGCAGGCTACGGAGATGAGGAGGCTGGCGAGCAGGGTGGCTGTCACGGCTAGCGTCGATCGATGGGTCGTCACGGTCGCCGGAATCCTACGCTGCTGCGCCGGATGCCGACTTTCCTGACCTAGGGTGCCAGAGAGGGACCGGCTTCGGGAGAGGTCGCTGGTGGATCGACGAAGTCCGAGCCGCCCCAGACTTCCACATCGTCCACCGTGAAGGAGAAGATCGGATCGATCGCTTCGCCATAGACGCCGACCTGGTCGAAACGCAGAAGGCCCTCGGCGCGCTCGAAACGCGCGACCTCTTGGCCTTCCACCAGGAGCCTGAGCCTCACCGCGCCGGTCTCGCTACCCGCGCACTGCATCGTGAGTCGTGCGCTGGCACCGACCGGAAGCGCGTCGGGAGGGGCTGCGCCACGAGCCAGCACGGAGACGGCCGTGTCGACAGACTCCGCGAAGACCCAACCACCGCGCGTGTCGATGAGTCCCATGAAGTAGTCCTGCTGTCCGGCCGCACACAGGAAACCGGCGTAGCCGTGCGTCTCCGCTCCCAGCGCTTCCACGGCCTGCACCGTCCCTTCGATGTGGACCACCGGCCAGGCCCCCCCCAGCAGGCGCGTGCTCCAGAGGCCAGCGGTCGGCACGGTGAGATCGACCATCAGGCGATCCGTGTCGTAGTCGATGGCGCCGTTGTCGCGCTGCCCGGTCCCCCAGCCGCTTGGCGTATCCGCGAAGTCGTCGTGGAAGAGAGCGGTGACCGCTCCGAAACCCCCCTCCGTGGGCGTTGCGTTCGGCACGAGGCTCGGCGACGGAGATGGCGAGGGCTCGGGCGCGGCTGAAGGTGCGGGAGCGGAGGGGCTTGTCGGGGCACTCGCCGAAGGGGCGGGAGGCGACGTGGTCGGCAGGGGTCCTTTCGGGGGCGTCTGGCTGGCAGTGGCTGCGAGCGTGGAGCCGGACGTGGCGGGCGGCGTTGTGCCTGTTGCCAGCGGCGTGGCACCCCGCGTACGGGTGGGCGGGATCGTCACCGCGCCCGCCGAGGCTGTGACCGCCGGCCCCACCGTGACACAGGCGCCCGAGATCACGGCCATCAGGAGTGCGGCCAGGACCGTTCGCCAGAGACCGTCGGGCTTCACGTGGCGCATCGTACGCCGCGGGACGACGTCAGTCGGGGTGGCGAGCCTCCGCTTCCGAGTTCAGTCGTTCGGCCAGCTCGTCCCAGCCCTGGGGTGGCTGCTGATCGCCCGTCCGCGTCCGGGGCGCCGCGGTGCGAGCCTCGCTCTCGCGATCGCCGAGAACCAGCATGTAGGGCACCTTCTGCTCCTGAGCCAGTCGGATCTTGTTCTGCATCCGGTTCGAGCTCTCGTCCACCTCTACTCGGATGCCGCGCGAGCGCAGGACCGTCGCCAGCTCCCCGGCCGCCTCGTTATGGCGGTCGGCGATGGGCACCACGACGGCCTGGACCGGCGCACACCAGAACGGGAAGGCCCCCGCGAAATGCTCCGTGAGCACCCCGATGAAGCGCTCCAGCGAACCGTAGATCGCCCGATGGATGGCCACCGGACGCTGCTGCTCACCGTTCTCGTCCACGTAGGTGAGGTCGAAGCGCTCCGGCAGCATCACCAGGTCGACCTGGATGGTGGCCGTCTGCCATTCGCGGCCCAGGGCGTCCTCGATCTGGATGTCGATCTTGGGCGCGTAGAAAGCGCCGTCCTTCTCCTTGACGCGGTAGTCCACGCCAGAGCGGTCCAGTGCCTCGCGCATGAGGGCCTCGGCGTGCTCCCAGACCCCTGGGTCGCCGAGCGCCTTATCCGGACGTGTGCCGAAGGTAAGGCGTGGCGTCAGGCCGAACCAGCCGTAGGCCTCCGTCACCTCGGCCAGCAGGCCCTCGATCTCCGATCCGATCTGGTCCGGGCGGACGAAGATGTGCGCATCGTCCGTGACGAAGTGGCGTACGCGTGTGAGGCCGGACAGGACGCCGGAAAGCTCGTTGCGGTGCAGCTGGCCGTACTCGGCCAGGCGCAGCGGCAGGTCCCGGTACGACCGAGTCCGGCTACGGTAGATGAAGGTGCTTTCGGGGCAGTTCATGGGCTTGAGGCTGTACGTCTGCCCCTCAGAGTCGAGCTTGAACATGTTCTCGTTGTAGAGCGCCCAGTGCCCGGACTGCTCCCACAGCTTCTGGTGTACCAGCAGGGGCGTGCTGATCTCCTGGTAGCCGCGGCGCTCCTGGAGCTCCCGGATGGCTGACTCCAGCGTGCGGTAGAGCCGCCAGCCCTTGGGATGCCAGAAGGCCGATCCGGGGCTCACGTCGTGGAAGCTGTACAGGTCGAGCTGCACGCCCAGGCGCCGGTGATCGCGCTTCTTCGCCTCCTCCCGCCGCCAGAGGTACTTGTCCAGCTCCTCCTGGGTGGCCCAGACGGTGCCATAGATGCGCTGGAGCATGGGCCGGTCGTTGTCGCCGCGCCAGTAGGCGCCGGCCACGCTCAGCAGCTTGAAGGGACCGATGGCGCCCGTGGAGGGGACGTGGGGTCCGCGGCAGAGGTCCACGAAGGGGCCGTGCTCGTAGGTCGAGACCTCCGGCGGGGCCTGGCCCGCCGCGTCGGCGGCCGCGCGCAGGTCGTCCAGGATCTCGACCTTGTAGGGCTGGCCGTGCTCCGCGAAGTAGGCCCGCCCTTCATCCGGGTTTAGGGCCTGGCGAACGAAGGCATGATCGGCGGCGACCGATACGGCCATGCGCGCCTCGACACGGCCCAGATCCTCCGGCGTGAGAGGACGGTCCAGCTCGAAGTCGTAATAGAAGCCACCCTGGATGGCGGGCCCGATGCCCAGCTTCGTGCCCGGAAAGAGGTCCATGACAGCTTCAGCCATGACGTGTGCCGCGGAGTGGCGCATGGGATCCAGGAGATCGCCTGTAAGCGCCTCGAGCATCTCGTCAGCTGAGCCCTTGGCGGGCGCGATGAAGTCGAGCTCCTCATCGTGGCCGTCCAGCTGGTCGCCGTCCTTTTGCTTCTGATCACTCATCGCGTCACCTCCTAGGAATCAAGGAACCCCTCGTCCGTCTGACAGGACGAGAGGCTCAGCTCCCGCGGTTCCACCCGCCTTCGCCGTTCGTGCCGGTGCTACCGGCCCGCGCGACGCTCTTCGTGGGCTGCGCTAACGGGCAGCTCCCGGGCCGGTTCACCGGCCGCTCACGGGTGGTGCGGAGAGTCGCCGCCATCCGGCTCGCAGCTGATGCCGGACTCTCTGAGGCTTTGATCCCTCGCGCGCGTCCCGATCGACGCGTTCGTTATGGATTGGTGGGCGACACTGGACTCGAACCAGTGACCTCTTGCATGTCAAGCAAGTGCTCTAACCAGCTGAGCTAGCCGCCC
>JALZLQ010000204.1 GCA_030858605.1 Chloroflexota bacterium | reverse complement strand
AAGCCGTCCAGGATGGCCCCCTCCGCAGCGTCGGACTCGTCCAATCGATGGGCGATCATGCGCACGGTCAAACCGTCGGGAACCAGCGACCCGCCATCCATGAAGCTGCGCGCCTCCTCCCCCAGCGCGGACCCACTGGCCAGGGCGGCACGGAACAGATCTCCTGAAGCGATGTGAGGAAGACCCAGCGCCGTCGACAGGAGTTGTGCCTGGGTCCCCTTGCCAGCACCAGGCGAACCGACCATGACGTAGACACGAGAGCTGGCCTTGACGGGACGGCCCGGCCGGCTCGCCGGTCCGACCCCGTTCCCGTTCCGGCCACGCGTCACTTGATGAAGCCCTCGTAGTTGCGCATCATCAGCTGCGCCTCGATCTGCTTCATGGTCTCCACCACCACCGAGACGACGATGAGCAGTGCCGTGCCGCCCAATGCGAAGCCGGCCACGATGCTACCGCGGAAGATGGCCTCGATGATCACCGGAGAGACCGCGACCAGGCCCAGGAAGAGGGCACCCGCGAGGCTGATCCTGAATACCACCCTGGCCAGATAGTCGCGCGTCGGGATGCCAGGTCGGATCCCCGGGATGAATCCGCCGTTCTTGCGCAACTGGTCGGCCGTCTCGTCCGGCTTGAAGGTGAAAGCCGTGTAGAAGTACGTGAAGCCAACGGTCAGCAGGAAGTAGCCCACGATGTAGATCGGTCCTTGCGGACTCAGGAAGTTGGTGATGCCGATGGCGAAGTCACCCACCAGGCCCCCGGACGCCGCGAAGTAGGACGCGATCTGGAAGGGGAAGGCCAGGATGCTGATGGCGAAGATGATGGGGATCACGCCGGCCTGGTTGACACGAAGGGGCAGGAACGTGGCACCGCCCTGGTACATACGCCGTCCGCGAACGCGGCTGGCGTATTGGATGGGGATCCGCCGCTGACCCTCCTGTATGTAGACGATGACGGCCACGCCGGCTATCGCCAGGATGGTGAAGAGCACAGCCTGGGCCACATCCGGGCTGGCCAGGAACTGGCCGATGCCAGCCGGCGTGCCGGCCACGAAGCCAGCAAAGATGACGAAGCTGATGCCGTTGCCGATGCCCCGCTCGGTGATGAGCTCACCGATCCACATGACCAGTACGGCGCCTGCCGCCAGCGTGAACATCTGGATCACCGTTTCGAAGTTGGCCAGGTTGAAGTCCGTGATGACTCCCGCCTGAGAGAGGATGGCCAGCGTCCCGTATGACTGGAGGAACGCCAGCGGCACGGTCAGGTAGCGCGTGTACTGGTTGATCTTGTTGCGCCCGTACTCGCCCTCGCGGGATAGCTGCTGGAATCGCGGCACCACGCCGGACATGAGCTGCATGATGATCGAGGCGTTGATGTACGGGGTCATGGCGAGGGCCACGATGGACAGGTCGGCCAGACCGCCGCCGGAGAAGAGGTTGATCAGCTGCAGGAAAGGCTGACCGCCCAGGAACTGGTCGAGCGCATCACGATCGATGCCGGGCACCGGAACGTGGCCCAGCGCACGGTAGATGACGAGCATGCCCGCCACGAACAGCAGCCGGCGCCGGATGTCCGGCGTGCGGATGGCATTGACGAGGGCGTCGAACACGCCTAGAGGTCCGCCGGTTCGGTGTCGGGAGCGCTGTTGCGGCGCTTGGTCACGGGCTTGGTGGCCTCCTCGACATCCTTGCCCGTCCCGGCTTCGTCCTTGCCCGTCCCGGCTTCGTCCTTGCCGGCGGCAGCCTTGCTCTCGTCGACGTCTGTCTTCTCGGGAGCGAGGACCTGCACGAAGCCGCCCGCCTCCTCGATCTTCTGGCGCGCACTGCGCGTGATGGCGTCGGTGGCCACGAAGAGCTTCTCGGTGACGTCGCCGCTGCCCAGCACCTTTACGGGCCTGCGCTCCGAGCCCACCAGGCCGGCCCGGCGGAGCACCTCCACGTTGACCGTGACGGGACCGCCAGCGGAGTTCGGTGAAGCATCCGCCTCGGTCTCGACCCCGAAGCGACCCGCTGCCGCGTAGTCCGAGATGCGGCCCACGTTGACGACCTGGTACTCGACCCGGTCACGCCGCTTGAATCCGCGCAGCTTGGGCACGCGCATCTGCAACGGCGTCTGCCCGCCCTCGAACCAGGCCGGGATGGAGCCACCGGCGCGTGCCTTCTGGCCCTTCGTGCCGCGTCCCGCGGTCTTGCCCTTGCCGGCCGCGATGCCGCGACCGACGCGGGTGCGCTCCTTGCGTGATCCGGGAGCTGGCTTCAGGTCATGGAGCTTCACGGGGAGGTCTCCTGCTTGGTGCTGCCACCACGTCGCGCGCGGGGCTTGGTCTCATCTTCCGCCGTCGCCTCGAAAGTGACGAGGTAGCGGACCGCGCGCACCATACCGCGCGTGGCGGCATTGTCCACGATGGTCACCGTGTGGCCGATACGCCGAAGACCCATGGCGCGGACCGTGCCACGCGCCGCCTGCGTCGTGCCCACGAGGCTCTTGACCAGGGTCACTCGCAGCTCAGCGGCCATCGCCGGCCTCCCCGTCGGTGCTGGACGGCTGTCCCGGGATGTGGATGCGCAGCGTCCGTCCGCGGCGCGCGGAGAGCTCCTCGGCGCTGTGCATGTTGCGCAACGCCTCGATCGTGGCGCGCACCACGTTGACCGGGTTGTTCGAGCCCAGCGACTTGGACAGGATGTCCCGAACGCCGGCCGCCTCGACCACGGCGCGCACGGAGCCGCCGGCGATGACGCCGGTGCCCTGAGAGGCGGGCTTGAGCAGGACGGTGCTGGCCCCGAACTGCTGACGCACCTCGTGGGGCACGGTGGTGCCTACCATGGGCACGCGGATGATGTTCTTCTTGGCGTCCTCGACGCCCTTGCGGATGGCCTCAGGGACCTCGCCCGCCTTGCCCAAGCCGGCGCCCACGTGTCCGGCACCGTCGCCCACCACGACGACCGCGCTGAAGCTGAAGCGCCGGCCGCCCTTGACCACCTTGGCCACGCGGTTGATCTGGACGACGCGTTCTTCGAGCGTCAGCTTGGTCGGGTCGATACGTGCCATGAGGCTCCTCTCGGTCTCAGAATTCCAGGCCGGACTCGCGCGCGGCGTCGGCCAGCGCGCGGATGCGTCCGTGGTAGCGATAGCCGGCCCGGTCGAAGACCACCTTGCTGACGCCCGCCTCGCGGGCTCGTTCGCCGATGAGCGCGCCCACGCGGCTGGCCCGCTCGCGCTTGGTGCCCGACGCGGAGCGCAGTTCGCGCTCCATGGACGACGCGGAGGCAAGCGTACGGCCCGACGAATCGTCGATGACCTGGGCGTATATCTGGTTCAGGCTGCGGAAGACGGCCAGTCGCGGCCGAACCTGCGTCCCCTCGACGGTGAGGCGGATGCGGTGGTGGCGCTTCTGGCGGGCGGCACTGCGGCTGGGGGCCATGGCCATGATGGTCTCGCTCTCCTTGGTGTTCCGGGCCCGCGATGACGCGGGACCGGTCAGCTGGCTCCGTAGAGGAGCCGTTGACTACTTCTTGCCGCCGATCTTGCCGGCCTTGCCGGCCTTGCGGCGGATGACCTCACCGGCGTAGCGCACGCCCTTGCCCTTGTAGGGCTCCGGCTTCCGTGTGGCTCGGACGCGGGCGGCCACGTGGCCGACCAGTTCCTTGTCGATGCCCGTGACTGCCAGGCGGGTGGGATTCTCGATCTCGAAGGCGATGCCTGCCGGTGGGTCGATCTCCACCGGATGGCTGTAGCCCAAGTTGAGCTGGAGCTTGCGGCCGACCAGCTGGGCACGGTAGCCCACGCCGGTGATCTCCAGACCCTTGCGGTAACCGTCAGTGACTCCGGTGACCATGTTGGCCACCAGCGTTCGTGTGAGGCCGTGCAAGGCACGAGAGCGCTTCTCGTCGTTGGGACGTTCCACGCGCAGCTTGCCGTCCTCCTGGACGACCCGCATCTCGCGCACGAGCTCACGCGACAGTTCACCGCGCGGACCCTTGACCGTGATGCGCTCCCCATCCAGCGTGACATCCACGCCCTGGGGAACCGTGATCGGAAGTCGACCGATGCGTGACATGGTCCGCCTACCAGACCATGGCCAGGACTTCGCCGCCCAGCTGGCCCCTGCGGGCCTGGCTGCCGGTCATGATGCCCTGACTGGTGGAGACGATGACGATGCCCAGGCCACCCAGCACACGTGGGATATCGGTCTTGGCCGCGTAGACGCGCAGGCCGGGCTTGGAGACCCGCTTCAGGCCACTCACCACGGGCACTTTGCCGACGTACTTCAGCTTCAGCCGGAGCACGGCCATGGGACCTTCCTGGGCCTCGCTGAAGTCTTCGATGAAACCCTCCTCCCGGAGGATCTTGGCGATGGCCAGCTTGGTACGCGAGGCAGGCACCAGGACCTCCTCATGACGCGCCAGGGAGGCGTTGCGGATGCGCGTGAGCATGTCGGCGATGGGATCGGAGATGTTCATCGTCGCCTACCAGCTGGACTTGGTCACGCCCGGCAGCTCACCCAACAGGGCGCGCTCCCGGAAGCAGATGCGGCACATCGCGAAACGGCGCATGTAGGCACGCGGACGACCGCAGATGGTACAGCGGGAGTACTCGCGTACCTCGAAGCGCTGGGTGCGCTTCGCCTTCGCGATGAGGGATTTCTTGGCCATTGGTTCGCTCCTCCTTCCGCCGTTATCCGGCGAAGGGCATGCCGAGGAGAGCCAGCAGGCGCTTGGACTCCTCGTCGGTCGTGGCCGACGTCACGATGCTCACTTCGAGCCCGCGCAGGCGGTCGACCTTGTCGTAGTCGATCTCGGGAAAGGCGAGCTGTTCGCGCAGTCCCAAGGAGTAGTTGCCGCGGCCGTCGAACGAACGCGAGGGCACTCCACGGAAGTCCCGGATGCGGGGCAGCGAGAGCCGGATGAGCCGCTCCAGGAAGTCCCACATACGCTCGCCACGCAGCGTCACCTTGACGCCGATGGCATTGCCCGTGCGCAGGCGGAACTGTGCGATGGACTTCTTGGCACGGGTCACGACCGGCTTCTGCCCGCTGATAAGGGTCAGGTCTCCGACCGCAGCGTCGAGCGCCTTGGCGTTTTGGAGGGCCTCACCCATGCCGATGTTTATGACGATCTTCTGGAGGCGCGGGACCTGCATCGAGTTGACGTACCCGAACTCCTTCTGGAGCGCGGGAGCGATCTCTTCGAGATACCGCTGACGGAGGGCGTTGCTCACGACGGGGTCTTCTCCACGCGGGTCAAGGTCTCCCCGCAGTGGCGGCAGATGCGCACACTGCGGCCGTCGGCCGCCTTCTGGTGTCGGACGCGGGTGGGCGTGTCACACGCGCGACAGACGATCATCACGTTGCTCACGTGCACCGGGCGGGCGATCTCCAGGACGCCGCCCTGCTGAGGCTTGGGCATCCGTCCCGCCCGATCGGGGCGTGGCGGCTGAGCCTTGGTATGACGCTTGGCGATGTTGATCCCCTCGATGAGCACCCTGTTCGCCTTCTCCATGCGCTCGACCGTGCCGCGCTTGCCAGCGTCCTTGCCAGTCAGGAGCAACACCTGGTCGCCCTTGCGCAGATCGGGCACGTGGGTGGCGTGGGGAGTGGCCGGCGTCCGAGCCATCACAGCACCTCCGGTGCGAGGGAGATGATCTTCATGTAGTTGCGGTCACGCAGCTCGCGCGCGACCGGGCCGAAGATCCGCGTACCGCGCGGGTTTCCCTGGTTGTTGATGAGCACGGCGGCGTTCTCGTCGAAGCGGATGTAGGAGCCATCCGGACGCCCGAATTCCTTGTTCGTGCGCACCACCACGGCGCGCACCACATCGCCCTTCTTGACCGCGGCGTTGGGGATGGCCTGCTTGACGCTGGCCACGATCACGTCACCAACCCCCGCGGTGCGCTTCTGCGAGCGGCCCAGGACACGGATGCACTCTATGGTGCGCGCGCCGGTGTTGTCGGCCACCTTGAGCCGGCTGCTGGCCTGGATCACGCGGGCACCTCCGCAGCGCGCTCGTCGGCCGTCTCCTCGACGGGAGCGGCGTCAGCGCGGCCGGGGTGGGCAACCGTATGGATGACCTCCGAGGTCTCCGGCTCCGCGCCGACCACGGTGTCGGTCGAACCCTCGTCCGCCCGCTTCACGATCTCCACCATCCGCCAGCGTTTGGTGGCGCTCAGCGGCCGTGACTCCTCGATGCGCACGGTGTCGCCCAGGCGAGCCTCGTTGGCCTCGTCGTGGGCCTTGAACTTGGTCGTCAGGCGTACCACGCGCTTGTAGAGGCGGTGGCGCGACAGCCGCTCCACCGAGACCACGATGGTCTTGTCCATCTTGTCGGAAACGACGCGTCCGACCTTCTCCTTGCGCTTGGCGCGCGTGCGCATCTCGACCGCGCTCATCGCTCTCCTCCGGCGCCGGCGGACGCCCCGCTCGCGGCTGTCGTTCGCGGGGCGCGAGTGCGCTCCGTCTGAACGGTCAGCAGTCGGGCGATGGAGCGCCGCGTCCGCGAGATCTGGTTGTAGTCGGTGAGCTGGCGAGTGGCCAGCTGGAAGCGCAAGTCATAGAGCTGCCGGCGAGCCGTCGACAACTCTTCCTCCAGCTCCTGATCATTCAGGGAGCGAGCCTTAACGATGTCCATCGCCAGCTCCTTCCTTCACGATGAATTTGACGTCCACGGGCAGCTTGTGGCTGGCCAGGCGCATAGCCTCGGCGGCTTCCGCCTCGGGCACACCCGCCATCTCGAAGAGGATGCGGCCGGGCCGCACGACGGCCACCCAGTGATCCGGCGCGCCCTTGCCCGAGCCCATGCGGACCTCGGCGGGCTTCTTGGTCACGGGCTTGTCCGGGAAGACGCGGATCCAGATCTTGCCGCCACGCTTGACGTAGCGGGTCATGGCTCGCCGCGCCGCCTCGATCTGACGACTGGTGATCCAGGCTGGCTCCTCGGTCATCAAACCGTACTCGCCGAAGGCGATGGAGGTGCCACCCTTGGCCATGCCGCTCATGCGGCCGCGCATCACCTTGCGGTGCTTGACGCGCTTGGGCATCAGCATGCTACGCCCCTCCTGCCGCAGCGGCGGCGGCTGTGGCCTCGTTGGGCAACTGACGCTCGGGGATGATGTCGCCCCGGTAGATCCAGACCTTCACGCCGATGCGCCCGTAGGTCGTGTGCGCGTGGACCTGGCCGTAGCTGATGTCGGCGCGCAGTGTGCCCAGGGGGATGCGCCCGTCCTTGTCCCACTCGCGGCGGGCCATCTCCGATCCACCTAGCCGTCCCGAGACCTGGATCTTCACGCCCTTGGCGCCAGCCTTCATGGTGCGCTGGATGGACTGCTTGATGGCCTTGCGGAAGGCTATGCGGCGTGCCAGCTGCTGCGCGATGTTGGAAGCCACCAGCATCCCGTCAAGCTCCGGCTGGCGGATCTCCTTGATCTCCAGCTTGACCTTGCCCGTGGTCAGACGCCCGATCTGCTGGCGGAGTGCCTCCACATTGGCGCCGCCCTTGCCGATGACGATGCCCGGCTTGGCCGTATGGACGGTCACGGTCACATGGTTGATGCCGCGCTCGATCTCGACCATGGAGACACTTGCGTTGGCCAGCCGCCGGGTCATCAGGCGACGGATGGTCATGTCCTCGGTGAGGAGGGCGGTGTAATCCCGATCGGCGTACCACTTGGCGTTCCAGGTACGGGAGACACCCAGTCGGAAGCCGTAGGGGTGGACCTTGTGACCCATCAGCGGACCTCCCTGTTCTCGACCGTGACGGTCACGTGGGTCATTGGCTTATGGATGGGAAAGGCGCGGCCCTGGGCGCGCGGCCGCCAGCGTTTGACGGTCGGTCCCTCGTTGGCGATGGCCTCCGCGACGAACAGGTCGTCGAGCGAGAGGTCGTGGTTGTTCTCGGCGTTGGCGGCCGCGCTCTGGAGCACCTTGGCCACTTCCTTGGCAGCCCCCTGGGGCATGAAGCGCAGCATGGCGGCGGCCTCCTCCACGCGCTTGCC
>JALZLQ010000183.1 GCA_030858605.1 Chloroflexota bacterium | reverse complement strand
TAGCGGCCCCAGGGCCCGATACGGGCACCAGCACCTCACTCGCATCCGTCTCATCAAGCAGCTCCAGAAGCACGACGTTCCGCTGTCCAAGATCCGCTCCGTGCTGGAGAGTCTCGACGACGCGGGTGTCGAGCAGCTGCTCAACGCCAAGAGGGCCGCTCCGGACCAATCGCCGGCCGTCGACTACATCCGCGGCGTGCTGGAGGGCGGCCCCCCCGGCCTGCCCGCTCCAGTTGCCCGCTTCGCTTCCATGCCGCTGGCTCGACACGCACAAGACCCTGTCGCACGCGGCCTGGCCGAGTCCGGCCCCGCACCGCCACCCGATTCCGCCACCCCCGCTCCCGCCACCCCCGCTCCGGCGACCCAGCCACCCCACAAGAACCGATCCCAATGGGAACGCCTGCCGCTCAGCCCGGACGTGGAGCTTCACATCCGCCGGCCGCTGAGCCGGCACCAGATCAAGCAGATCGACCGACTCATCCACATCGCCACAGAGCTTTTCGAGGAGGACACGCCATGACTTTCACCGCCCGCACAGACCGCCCACTCGTCCGTACCACAGGCGGGAGCGTCCGCTACGCGCTGCTGGAGTTCGTGGCGCCCAAGATGGAGCGCACTAGCGACCGACCGCCCGTGAACCTGGCCTTCGTGCTCGACCGCTCGGGCTCGATGGGCGGCTCCAAGATCGAGCTGGCCCGCCAGGCCATCCGCGATGCCCTTGCCCGTCTGGACGACCGCGACCGCTTCGCGCTGATCGCCTACGACGACGTGGTCGATATCGTGACCGAGGCGACGCCCGCCACGGCAGAGGCCAAGGCTGGTGCGCTGGAGCGTCTGGCCCGCATCGATGCCCGCGGGTCGACCAACCTCTCGGAGGGCTGGCTGAGGGGCTGCGAGCAGGTCGCGCTCGGGCTGGCGGCCGACGCCATCAGTCGCTGCCTCCTGCTGACGGACGGGCTGGCTAATGTCGGGATCAGGGACCCGGAAGCGCTGCGCGCCCACGCCGCGGAGATCCGGGCTCGGGGCGTGAGCACCACCACGTTCGGCGTCGGCGCCGACTTCGACGAGCTGCTCCTCCAGTCCATGGCGGACGCGGGCGGCGGCCACTTCTACTACATCGACTCGGCCCAGAAGATCACGGACATCATCACCAGCGAGGTCGGCGAGGCGCTGGAGGTGGTGGCACGAAACGCGGCCATCGCGGCGCACACGCCGGAGGTGCTGGTCGAGCAACTGTCTCCCCTGCCCTTCGAGCGGACGGGCGAGGCGACTTTGGTGGCGCTGGGCGACCTGGTGTCCGAGCAGTCGGTCCAGGTCGTGATGAAGCTGACCTTCCCGCCCGGGCAGGCGGGGCGCCAGCACGAGGTCACTTTCCGGCTGACCGATCGGGACGGGGTGCTGGGTGGCGCGTCCGCGACGCTCACCTGGAGCCATGCGCCTCATCACGAGGTGGACGCTCAGCCGCGGGACCGCTCGGTGGACCGCGTGGTGGCGACGCTCTACGCGGCCAAGGCTCGGGAGGAGGCCGTGCGGCTCAATCGGGCGGGACAGTTCGACGCCGCGCGCTGGGCACTGAAGGGCGTCGCGGAGCGGATCGGCGCCTACGCCGGGGACGACTCGGCGCTCCAGGCGATGGCCGGTCAGCTGATGGGCGAGCAGCAGCTCTTCGCCGCGCCCATGGCCGCCGCCGACCTCAAGATGCGCCACTTCGCGTCGGCCAACATGTCCCGCGGCCGCGACTTCGAGGGCAAGGCCAACAAGGGCCGCTGAGCTGCGAGGCGGTCGCGACGGCGTGGGCCGATCTTGAGGCCCGCCGCTAGGGGTCCGGCCTGGGCGGCGACGGACGTCCCCCATTCTTGAGTCGGCTTTGAAGCATCACCAGAGGCAGCCCGGACCACCCGCGACTTGATGCTCTAAAGCCGACTCAACGCAGGCAGTCACCGCCTTCACGCATGCCCACGCCCTCGACACGGGACGGCGCGGGCGGGATACTGGGCGCCTCGCCATGACCACCCCCGCCGGTTCCCGAACCTCGACGTCTTCCTCCCCGCCGGCGGCTGCCAGCGAGCGTCGGCCGGTGACCGTGCTGTTCGCCGACGTCGTCGATTCGACGTCGCTGGCCGAGCGCATGGACCCCGAGGACTGGAGCGGCGCCATGCGCGAGGTGC
>JALZLQ010000176.1 GCA_030858605.1 Chloroflexota bacterium | reverse complement strand
GACCTCCTCCGGCTCCGGTAGTGGCGCGAGTGGCGGCGCCGGATCCTGCTCCTCCACGACGAGTTCCGTGAACCAGGGGATGTGCTCGCGCAATGCCCCCTCCACGACGCGCCTGAGCGTGACCGATGAACCAGGACAGTCCTCGCAGGAACCGGACAACCGGACGTGGACACGCCCCCCGTCGATGCCTCGAACCTCGAGGCGCCCACCGTGCGACTCCATGTACGGATACACCTCAGTCAGAGCGGCCTCCACCTGAGCCCCAGCATCGCTGTGATCAGCCCCCATCTGGGGCAGGAGGTCGTAGAGCTCGAGCAGCGAACGCGTCACGGGGTCCCCAGCCAGCCCTTCTACGACGCTCGGGCCGGCCAGCTCTCCGATGAGCGTCAGCATGTGACCGAGGGAGTCGCGGTGCAGCGTGTCGATGGCCTCCAGGAGGCTGTAGAAGGCGTCGCGCGGGTCGCCCTCGGGCAGACCGTCGATCTCTTCCAGACCCCTGCCGATCCGGGCACGCAGCTCGACTATCTCGGGCGGAAGGTCCGCCGCCGACGCGGCGCCGGCCGGAGGCATGGCCGTGGCCCCCGGAGGTCGTGGCGGTGACGCCAGCATGGGCAGCGCCCGCCTTACCACGAGCCGAGTCCGTCAGGCGCACGAGTCGTCGCGCAATGGGTGCAGCCGTCCCGCGCGATACCCTCGCAGTGCGGACAGTCCGGTGGGCACTCGCCGTGCGCGGTGAGTTGCAGCCCGGCGAACTCGTCCGCGAAGCGCCGGCCGCCCTCGTGCTGCCCGGACGGGCTCAGGCGATAACGGTCACCGTCCGGCTCCAGGTGACCGTCCCCCGCCAGCACCTCGAGCTGCGCGGCGACGAAGTCCTCGTCGGCGGAGATCAGCCGTGACAGGCCCCGGGCATCGGTCGCCTCGCCGAAGCCCTCGCCGCGCATCCAGAACATCGCCTGGAGGATGTCGTCCCGACAGCGCAGGGCATCGAGGCCGTCGCCGGCCCGCGACGCGACCCGCGCGAGCGGTACCTCCAGCGGATGGGTAGTCATGCCCGCGCTCCCCGCTGAGCGGCTGCCACTGTCCCGGCCCTGCCAGCGGTCGTGCCAGTCGATCCGAACTCCTCGCGAAGCTCCTGTAGCAGGTCGCCCAGGCGGCGCTCGATCAGGGCGCTCGGCTCCGTGCCCCACTCGAGGTCCAACGGCTCCGCCTCGATGACGGTGGTGTTCGACGGCAGCGCCCCGAAGTAGTCCGCGATGATGAGCAGGTTCTCCAGGCCGATGACCCCTGTGACCGCTTCGCTCACGCGGTCCTGGATCTCCGCGGAACTCAGCTCCGGGGCCAGCCAGCGGTACCTGGTCAGCGTGCCCGGCTGGCGGCCGCGCTCGACGGCGCCGATGATGATCGCCCGCTCGAACCGCCCGGGCTCATCCTGCAGCCACTGGACCACGGCCACCGGACCGTAGCTCAGGTCCTGGATCTCGACATCGTCCGGCCAGGTCTCCCTGCGCAGGCGCTCCACGAGCAACGGCCCGAAGGACATGTCGCGCAGGTGCGAGTACCCCACCCCGGCCAGGAGGATCACCCGATCAGACCCCGCAGGCGCAGGTGTTGACCTCGCGGGTGATGACGCCCTGGTCGGTGTGGATGTGGGTGGTGCAGGGCATGCAGGGATCGAAGGAGCGGATGGCCCGCAGGATGTCGATGCCCACGAACTTGCCGTTGGCGGACGATTCGAGGATGGGCGTGTTCATGACCGCCTCCTCGTACTTGCCCGGCGTGCCCCACGGGTCGCGCGGCGAAGCATTGATGGTGGAGGGCGTGATGATCTGGTAGTTGGTGACGACCCCGTCGTCCAGCGTCAGGTGATGCGACAGGTAGCCTCGACCAGCGCCCCAGAAGCCGACGCCCTGTCGCGTCCCTTTCTTGGGGATCTCGAACTTGGTGCTGACAGCCGTCTTGCCGTCCTTCATCAGCTCCATCCCCTGGCGCCACAGGTTCATGCTCACGAGCGCCGTGTAGGCCACGCTATATGCTCGCCCCCGGTTCCGTTCGAGCGCGTTCCAGACGTCCGGAACGTGCCACTCCAGCTCCACCTCGGGCAGCTTTCCGGCCGGCACGAGCAGCTTGAGGCTGTGTCCGGTGGCGAAGATGTAGGGATTCTCCGGCAGCTTCTGCGCCACGGCCGTATTCCAGATGCGCGCCGAGACCTCCGCGTCCATCGACTGGCGGTCCCAGCGGGGAGAGGTCGCCCAGGTGTACTTCTCGCGCCAGTTGGGCGCCTGGGGACGCGGCTTCGTCTCCTTGTTCCAGGGATGGTGCGGGCTGAGTGGATTGCCAGCCGGGTCGGTCGCGAAGCGCTGGCCCTCCCAACCCTCGTAAAAGGAGTGGTCGATGAACTCTTCCAGCCCGACGTTGATGTGCTGGAGCTTGGTGGTGACCTGCTTGCCGTCGATGATCACCCCGGGCGTGGCCCAGCGACGCTCGCCCCATTCGTTGCAGTTCTCATACGAGGCGTCGTACGCATCGGGATCATCCCACTGGCCGCAGTCGATGAGGTTGGCGCTGGTGCGGCCGACATCCTTGTAGCGCGGATCGGCGTCATAGAAGAACTCGACGATGTCGTCATAGATACCCACGACTCGCTTCGAGTAGTCGAAGAACTGCTGGAGCCGCAGATAGATCTCGCTGAAGGTGGAGATGTTCACGGTCGCGCTGATGCCGCCGGGCACGACCGTCTGCGGGTGCGGGTACTTGCCGCCGATGAGCACATACGCCTCGCGCGCCACGCGCGTCATGTGCAACG
>JALZLQ010000215.1 GCA_030858605.1 Chloroflexota bacterium | reverse complement strand
AGTGGCAGGCGGTCCAGTCTGAGATCGCATCCCTTCGCGACCGCTACCAGAAAGCCTTCGCCGCCAGGGCGCGAGCCGAAAAGGCGACCAACTAGCGCTGACGGTCGACAGGTGCTGACGGTCGACCTGCCGGGAGCCGCCACTGACTGTGCGACCATCCGACGATGTGCGGCCGGATGACCAGCAGACGTCGCCCTCCGAGGTGGCCCGCATCTTCGATGCTGAGCCGCCCAGCGATGAGGCGATAGCGCCGCGCTTCAACTGCGCGCCCACCGATCCCCTGACCGTGGTGCTGGAACGGGACGACGGGCGCCTCGTGGAACGGCATCGGTGGGGGCTGATCCCCCCGTGGGCAGTCGACGCCGCGCAGTCTGCACGGATGATCAATGCTCGGGCCGAAACGGTCGCCACGAGTCCCGCCTTCAGGGTCGCTCTGCGCCGCCGACGGTGCATCGTGCCGGCCGACGGGTTCTATGAATGGGAGCGGCGCGGCGCCACGCGCCAACCGTGGCTCATCAGGCGCTCCGACCGAGCACCCATGGCCATGGCCGGTCTCTGGTCACTCTGGCGAGACCCGGTCAGCGGGCACTGGGTCCCTTCCTGTGCCGTGATCACGACCGTTGCCAACGCCACCGTCGCGCCTCTCCATGATCGGATGCCGGTCCTGCTGACGGAGGAGGACTGGGATCAGTGGCTGGACCCTGCCGAGCCGTCTGCCGAGCTCATGCGCGAGATGCTCGTACCGGCTCCACCGCACCTGCTGCAACGCTATCCCGTGTCATCGAGTGTCAACAGCGTGCGCAATGAGGGGCCGGGATTGATCGAGCCGGAGGCACTGAGCCCATCACTCGCGCTTGGCTGACGGACGCCAGTGATCGGGAGGAGCCGCCGTCAGAGGCCGCGGATGAAGATCCCCAGGAGCAGGATCACCGTGGCCAGGATGTATGACCAGACGCCGATCAGCTCGCCGCTGAAGCCGACGACCGTGGGCAGCACCCCCAGGAACGTCCCAAGCACGCCGATCAGCACGAATACCAACGCCACGCCGATGGTCAGCAACCGTGGGGCGTGCTGGCTGCGCCCGCCGCGCATCATCATCTCTTAGATCCCCGGCAGCAGTGAGCCGAGGACGAGCAGCAACGGCGACGCCAGGAGACAGGCGTAGGCGATCGTCCGGTCGGCGATCAGCCCCAGGACGTCCCGTTCGATGCCTCGCGGCAGGCTCAGACCGGTGATGATGTCACGCACGGTCTCGAGGTCGATGAGGGTGCCGGCGACGCCGGCGGCCAGGAGGGCAAGCGCGATGAGAACGGTCACCATCTTGGGCGGATTGGGTCGGAGTGACATGGGCCGAAGTATATCGGGCGGGATCATCGCCCGAGGCTCTGCGGGCGCCGGGCAACAAAGATCCACCAGCTACCGGGAACCAGCCATCGACGCCGGCCGTCTGTCGGCCATGGGAGTCCCATATGCCCTCCTCGCGCTCGCCTTCACCATCACGGCCTGCAGCTCCAGCACGACTCCCGGTGCATCCATCTCACCGACGGCGACGGGCTCCCCGGCGACCTCTCAGCCCGCCCCATCGACCGCGCCCGCCCCATCGATGCCTACCGGTTCGGGCGGCCCGGGTGGGACGCCCGTCCCCGACGCGTCCGGATCGCCCGGCCCGGCCGATCCGGACTCGGACGGCGCCAGCCGTGATCTCGTCCTGCGCGTCGATGTTGGCGGTGGAGTGGCCGGTCCGGACCAGAACGCCCTGAGCATCCCCCAGGTCTCGATCTACGCTGACGGGCGGGTCATCAGCCAGGGCGTGCAGATCATGATCTACCCGGGGCCGGCGCTGCCCCCGTTGATGCTTTCGCGACTCTCTCCGGTCGGACTGGACCGTGTGCTCGGGGCAGCCTCCGATGCAGGACTCACCAGCGGTGATCGCCATCTGCCCATGCGCGGCATCCCCGATGCGCACACCACGACGTTCACGGTCACGGTCGGTGGCGAGACCCACGTCGTGACCGCCGAGGCTCTTGGGCTGGAAGCCGGCCACGAGGACCAGTTCGATGCCCCCGAGTTCCAGGCTCGTCAGGCCATGCTCGATCTTCAGGGCTCCCTCACGGACCTGCGCTCATGGCTGGGCACTGACCTCCTGGCCGATGGGTTGCCCTACGAATTCGACGAGCTGCGGGTCTTTGCTCGGCCCGGACTCCCGCCGGGCGAGCCGGATCTTGCCCAGCCAGACCTGGAGTGGCCGCTCTCCGTTGACCTAGCGAGCTTTGGGGAGCCATATCCCATTGGTGAGGGTGCGCGTTGCGGCACCATTTCCGGCGAGGAACTCTCGACGCTGCTCCCGCTGGCCTTGGGCGCCAACCAGCTGACGCTGTGGGAGAGCGGGGGCGATCGCTACGAGCTCCTCTTCCGCCCACTGCTTCCCGACGAGGCCGGCTGCCCGGATACCTGACCGCGGCGGGGCGCCGTCGGGTATCGTCGGCGCATGGCAGACGATACGGACGAGCGCTTTGACTTCGTGATCATCGGGGCAGGTGCCGCTGGAGAGGCGGCCGCCACGCTGGCCCTGGAACGCGGTGCCAGCGTGGCCGTAGTGGATGACGATCTGTTCGGCGGCTCGTGCGCGTTCTGGGCCTGCATCCCCTCCAAGGCACTGCTACACGCCGCTGCTGTGCATCGCGCCGGCGGGGACTTTCCGTGGCAGAAGGCGTCCGAGTTCCGCGACTACAACATCGTGCGCGAGGATCGCGACTACCCCGACGACAGCGGCCACCTGGAGTCCGTGCGCAAGTCCGGCGGCACCGCCATCCGCGGCCGGGCGCGCCTGGCGGGACCTGGTCGGGTGGAGATCCGCAAGAGCCATAGCGGAGTCGGTAGGGAGGGCACGGACGGAGCGGAGGACGCGGAGCGCGCGGACGTCACGGAGGCCACGGGCGAGGCCGTCCGGACGCTGGATGCAGGCAGCATCATCGTGGCCGTCGGGTCGACATCCACCATCCCGCCCATCGAGGGCCTCTCGGACGTGGCCATCTGGACGAACCGGGAAGCCACGTCCACGCGCGAACTACCGCGCAGCCTGCTCATCATGGGTGGCGGCCCGACGGGTGTGGAGCTGGCGCAGGTCTACGCTCGCTACGGCGTACCGACCACCATCGTGGACTCCAACGAGCGGTTGCTCTCGAAGGACCACCCGCGGTCGTCGGCGTGCATCCGGTCATCACTGGAGGCTGACGGCGCTACGGTGCTGACGGGCGTGAGGGCCCAACGGGTGGAAGCCTCTACCGAGGCCGGTGGGCAGCACCTGGTCCATCTCTCGGACGGATCGACCGTGTCGGCCCACGAGATACTGGTCGCCGTGGGGCGCACTCTCCCAGTCGAAGACCTGGGGCTGGAGACCGTCGGCGTCACCATCCAGGACGGCCGGCCGCCCAAGCCCGATGAGGCGCTGCGTATCGCCGAGGGCGTCTATCTGGTCGGTGATCCGGCCGGCCCTGAGATGCATACGCACGTGGCCCACTACCAGGGAGAGATGGCCGTACGCGTGGCCCTGGGCGACGAGGTCACGCCTGACCTGCGCGCCATCCCGCGGGCGACTTACGCGGATCCCGAGACCGGTTCGGTGGGCATCCGGCTGGACGAGGCCGAGGCGCAGGGCTACTCGGCCGCCTTCGAGGAGACGGCCGACCTCGCGACCAGTGCCAAAGGCTATGTCACCGAGGCGCAGGGGCATGTGTCCATCGTCGTGGACGGTCGGGATGGAGTGCTGCTGGGTGCCTTCATCTGCGGCCCCGGCGCATCTGAGGCGATCCACGAAGCTGTGCTGGCCATCAAGCTCCGGACCCCCGTCCACGTCCTGGCCGACACGCTGCATGCCTTCCCGACCGTGGCTCGGGTGATGGGCGGGCTCTTCGTCAGCGCCGCCCGCCGCATCGCGACGGGGTCGTCCGAGGGCTGATCCGCGGCTCGCGCCTCGCCGCGGGACTCGCTCCTCGCCGCGCCCCTACTCTTGCGCGCATGGCGGGATTGCTGGTCGGGCCACTTCTGCGCTTCGTCTCGGAGACCGAGGCTACGGTCTGGGTCGAGACGGACGGCCCTTGCCAAGTGGAGATCCACGGCCACGCTGAGCGGACATTCCACGTCGAGGGCCATCACTACGCGCTGGTGGTCATCCGTGGGCTGGAGCCGGGGCGCCGCTATGAGTACAGCGTGCGACTCGACGGGGAGCTGCGCTGGCCCGTGCCGGACAGCGGCTTCCCGGTCTCCGTCATCCAAACCCTCGATCCCGGCCGAACCGCGCGCATCGTCTTCGGTTCCTGCCGCGTCAGCGTGCCGCATGTCTCGCCCTTCAGCTTGGACCGGCTCATCGATTCACACGGACGCGGCCTGGACGCCTTGGCGGCGTTCGCGCGGCGCCTGATCGACCAGCCGCGCGAGGTTTGGCCCCATGTCCTGTTGCTGCTGGGTGACCAGGTCTACGCCGACGATGTGCCCGAGGCGACCATCGACTTCATCCGCTCCCGGCGCGATCCCGAGCAACCACCGGGCGAGTCGGTGGGCGACTTCGAGGAGTACGCGCACCTCTACTGCGCCTCCTGGACCGAGCCCCTGATGCGCTGGCTGCTATCGACCGTCTCTACCTCGATGATCTTCGACGACCACGATGTCATCGACGACTGGAACATCTCCGAGGCCTGGCTGCGGGACATGCGCGCCACCGACTGGTGGGAGGAGCGCATCGTTGCTGCCTTCATGAGCTACTGGATCTATCAGCATCTGGGCAACCTCTCCCCGGCGGAACTGGAGGATGACCCTTTCTACGCCGCGGTGCGCGAAGCCGACGACGCCGGACCGATCCTGCGGACCTTCAGCTTCTACGCCGATCGAGAGAGCGCCGGCAGCCGCTGGGCGTACCGCCGCGACCTGGGCGGGACACGCCTCATCGTGCTCGATTCGCGCGCCGCACGGGTCCTGCGCGATGGACGGCGCGAGATGCTGGACGAGACCGAGTGGAGATGGCTCGAGGAGAACGTCGAAGGGTCGATGGCCCACCTCGTGATCGCATCTTCGGTACCCATGCTCATGGCTCAGGGCATGCACTACGCTGAGACCTGGAGCGAGCGCGTGGGCGACGGGGCGTGGGGTCGGCTGCCAGCTCGCGCCATGGAGAGGGTGCGTCGAGCTCTTGACATGGAGCATTGGGCCGCGTTCGGGGCGTCCTTGGAGAGGCTCATGACGCTGTTGGCTGAGGTCGGCAGCGGCCGGCGTGGCGGGCCTCCAGCCAGCATCGTGATGGTCTCCGGGGACGTGCACCACGGTTACCTCGCGCGCGTCGCGTACCGCCGCTCGACCGGCGTGAAGAGCGCTGTGTACCAGTCGGTCACCTCGCCCTTCCGCAACCCGCTGGGGCGCGGCGAGCGGATGTTCCAGCGCGTCTCCGCGTCGCGTGGCATGGCTGCCATCACGCGGCTGCTGGCCATTAGCGCCGGTGCATCTCCGCCGATAGTGCGCTGGCGTCGGCTGGAGGGCCTGGCCTTCGAGAACCAGGTCTCCACGCTGGAGATGCGCGGCGGGAACGCGATGCTGCGCCTGGAGAAAGCCGTCGCCCCCGACGGATCCGAGGATGCCCAGCTAGAGACGGTCTGGGAGCGGCGCCTCGCACCCGCCCCGAGGGACCCACGGGCAATGGCTACGGACACCGATGGGGAGCCGGCCGACCACGTCGATCCGGCCCCTCCCTGACGCTGCTACCCCGTCGCCGCGACATCCGACGTAGGCGGCATCGGGCTGATCGCCGTGATCGGTCGAGCCGAACGTCCCCGCCGTCAGGTCGCTCTGTGTCCTTTGCTCAGGCGGCGTTCGAGGTCGCTCGCGCGGCACAACGGCGGTACCCACCGACAAGTACCGGGTGGCTAGTACGTTCGGGCCGTGGGGGCGAGGACTCGGGGGGCGGCGTTCGTTCGCCTGGAGGCAGCCAGCTCAGTCGCTGGGGGGGTCGCTCCTTGAGACGAGCTGGGCGCGACGGTATTCGTTCCGCAGGCGCCGCACCTCAGCCTCCGCGACGGCCCACTCCGGGGACCCTCCATCGACGCTCTGGAGGCTTCGCTCGGCCGCTCGCCACTCGCCCAGGATGAGCTCCATCCCTCGCGGAGGAGTCTGCTCGATGGTCGCCTCCATCTCGGCGCTCGTACCCACGGCCTCACGCGTGTCCTCGGCCAGGTCGCCCTGTCGCTTCGTTTGGAGGAGCGCTTCCTGGGCGAGCGCCTCGATGCGCTTGGCGAGCTCCACGAAGTCGTCGCTGCCTGGCTGCATCGACCGCTTGGCGGTTTCCAGCTCGACCAGCTCGTCGAGCAGGATCATCAGCCGGTCAGAGGCCATCCGCAGCTTGTCATCCAGGCCGGCAGGGTCGATGCGCTGGGGCGTCTCGCTGGTCACGTGGCTCCGTTCCTCGTCCTGGGCGAATCAGCCTCGGGACGACACCGCAGGTTCCGGTGTCATGTGCTGGGCGGCGGGCAGGATCGGCGACGGCATCCCCCGCGACACGGCCAGCGTACGAGCGGCGACGCCAGTAGTCAACCGTCAGGGCCGACCGCGTCCAGCTCGCCAGGCGGCCCGGACGCGTCGAGGGATGCCCGATCTGCGGGCCGGCGCTCCAGATGACTGATGGCCAGGTCCATGACCGTCTCAGGGCTGACGCTCAAGCCGGCGAGAGGGATCGTGACGTCACGTCCTGTCACGGATCGTTCGAGGGAGCCCAAGAGCCTCGGACCGCCTTGGCGCTCCACGGCCTCCGGTGCGCGCACGTCGATGGCCAGGAACGGTTGTGCGTGGAACTCCAGAGGAACCAGCGCGCGGACGGCCCACCATGGCACGTAGGTCAGAGTCCCGTATGTCCGGTGGAGTATCCCGGACGGCAGGAGCGCGATGATCGGGCCTGGACCGCGGACCTTTGGTAGTGTCGTGACGACGACGATCGCGGCAACGATCGCGACGGCCGCGAACAGCCACCGAAAGGCTTCGCCCCGCCAGCCAAGGGCTTCGGGGTAGACGGCCGCCACGGCGGACGCCAGCCCGAAGAACGCGACAGCCACGATCGCGGCCAGTATCTTGCCCGTCCGAATGGGAAAGATGAGCCCGCGAGAGCTGGCCCCGGAAGGAAGCCTGACGTCGCCCTCGTGGACTGGCGCGGCGGGCTTGGAGACGTACTCACCGACCACCCACGCCGAGCCTCCGCCACCGAACATCAGCAGGACCACCAGCCCGACGACCCTGTCCGAGGCATCACCCGTGACGAGCATTGCGACGCCTGCCAGGGTGAACAGAAGGAACACGCCCGAGAGGAACCTGCGGTCACGCGCGAGGCGACCCATTCGCTCTCCTTGATGCCGATCACGGCGCGGTCGATGCCCTGGCGCCGGGGCCGTGTCGGTGCGGCGTAAGGGCGAAGGGGACGTGGGATGGAGCGGGAGAAGGGACTCGAACCCTCGACATTCTGCTTGGGAAGCAGACACTCTGCCAACTGAGTTACTCCCGCTCGGGAGGGTCCCGAGTCTACCGCCTCGCGACCGTACGGACAATCGGGTGGCGGATCGCTGCGGATGGCCGCCGATACGCCAGAGGGCGCGGTACACCAGAGGGCGCGGTACACCAG
>JALZLQ010000151.1 GCA_030858605.1 Chloroflexota bacterium | reverse complement strand
GTCGACCCGGCCGGTTGGCCAGCGCGAGCCGTGGACTACGTCTGCGGCCTGCGCCTGCGTGACGTAGCCGTCCATGAGCTGTACGGGCAGACGCGCGAGGAGATAAGGGTCTTCCTGGCCGCTCGCTCGCCCTCCCTGGCGGCGATGCTCCAGTCGCTGACAGCGGCGCGGGCCGCAGCACAGGGCAAGCGGCGCTGGGCGGAGAAGACGCCGAGACACCTTGGTGACCTGCGACTGATCCGGCGGACCTTTCCCGAAGCGGCCGTGATCCGCGTGGTGCGCGATCCGCGCGACGCGGCCATGTCCATGACGCGCGTCCCCTTCGCGAGCGACTCCCTGCTCGCCAACCTGTACCTGTGCGCTCGCACGGACGCCGCGGCCGAGCCGGTGATCGCCAGCGACCCGAGGCTCTTGACCGTGCGCTACGAGGACCTGGTGAACGACGCCGAGCAGGAGGTCCGGCGCATCACCCGCTTCCTGGGAGAGTCATTCGATGCTCGCATGCTGGACCCGGGTCGTGCACCGGCCGATCTGGCCGCCGGCCACGAGTGGTGGAAAGGCAAGGAGAACGAACCGCTGGATCGCTCGCGTGTGGAGGCCTGGCGAAGAGAGATGTCCGATGAGGACCAGCGCATCGCGGCCGTCGTCTGCCACCGGATGCTACGCGCTCATGGCTACGAGGGCGCCATCACGCCGCACGCCACGGTCGCCATCGAACCCGACGCCCGGCGCTTTCTGACGGATCAGGAGGCGACGGCCAGGTCACTGGCACTGGGCGGGATCGTGGTCCGGGGGCTGGGCACCTCCGGCGGTCCGGGACGGGACGTGGAGCTGGCGTTCTGGCCGCTGGCCGGCCGCGATAGGTGGGCGCTGGGCACCTCCACGCGCACGCGCGCTCGGGCGCTGGCGCGGATGAGCGTGATCCTGGGCAAGCGGCGGCTTGCACGACGGGCCGCTGTCTGGGTCCGCCCGCAAGCCGTGGCCTCTGGCGGCGGCTCCGCCGCCCTTGATGGAGGCCTCGCCACGCGCGTCGCAGAGGCGATGCTGCGGGTGCTCGCCCGTCCGACCACTCCCGCCGCGTGGCGGGCGACGCTCACCGGAGGCGCCCGGACCGCTGCCCGCGGGTGACCTGCGCTAGACTACGGCGCCGTTGTCGGTGGCCGCCCGTGCGCGCCTCGCCGAGCGGCATCACTGACTGACCCGCACCGGTACACCATGACCCTTCGCCTTCCGAAGCTGACACGTCCCCGCCGTCGCATCTCACACGCTGACCCAGAGGAGCGCTTCCAGTTCCTGGTTACGGTGGCCTTCATCGGTATCATCGTGCTGGTCGTGCTCATCCTCGTCGGGGCGCTGGCACTCAATTACTACAACGCCAACCTCAAGCCCGTGGCCACGGTCTTCGGAACCAGCATCACTCGCGACGAGTGGGTGTCCCGCACAGACCTGACGCTGTACCGCCTGGATCGTGCCCGACGGCAACTGCGGGAAGCGTTGTCGGCGGGCCACATCGATCAGGCCGCCGCGGACGAGCGCGAGAACCAGCTCCTGGAGGCTGCCCAGGGCGCGGAGCGATCGTCCATCGACGCCTTGGTCGACCTTGAGTACCAGGGACAGTTGGCGGCTGGACGAGGCATCCAGATCACGGATGACGAGGTAGCCACGGCCATCCAGGAGGAGGCCGACACACCGGAGCGGCGTCGCGTGCAAGTGGTCTTCGTGGAGCCGGAGACGGATGGTCCGGGGGAGGATCCGACGCCCGAGCAGGATGCCGCCGCGGCAGCGATCGCCCAGGAAGCGGTCGATGCGCTGGAGGAAGGGTTTCCCTTCATCCAGGTCGCGGAGCAGTTCAGCACGGACATAAGCCGGGAGAGTGGCGGCGAGTACGGGATCATCACCGACGAGAACGTGTCGGACCCCGCCTGGGTGGAGGATCTGTTCGAACTCGAGGTGGGCGGCACCACGGAGATCATCAAGGGCGCTGACGGCATCTACCGCATCGGGCAGGTCACGGAGATCATCCCGGGATCGACCGACGCGCTGTTCTTTCCGTTGCTTGAACAGTCCATCACCCGAGCGGCCTACACCGAGCAGGTCCGCCAGGAGCAATTGGCCTCCAAGCTGCGTGCCCAAGTCATCGACGAGGTGCTGGCCGGTCCCATCGAGCAGGTCGAGCTGGCGGCCATCCTCATCGAGGTGAGCGAACTGGAGGACGAGTTCGGTGAGGGCGAGGTGATGGCCGCGCACATCCTCTACTCGCCCGGCGACGACCCCGACCCGGAACGCGCCATCCCCACAGACGATCCGGCATGGGATGCTGCGGAAGCTGAGGCGCAGGCCACAGTCGATCGGCTTATCGCCATCGCGGACATCGACGCGCGGTCCACTGCCTTCGCCGAGACGGCAGCGGCCGAGAGCGACGACCCCGGGTCAGGCAGTGCGGGCGGAGATCTGGGCTGGTTCACTCGGTCCGATCCGTATGACACCCAGCTGACTGATCCGCTCTTCGATGAGGAGGACCTTGCGCCCGGCGACATCGTCGGTCCGGTCCGGACGGTCTTCGGTTACCACGTGGCCCTCTTCCAGGATCGTCGTGCTCCCAGCGCGGATCGCGTCCAGGAGGTCGAGGACGCGCTGGCCGCGCCCGATGCCGACTTCGCGACCATCGCCCGGGAACTCTCAGACGGAGACGACGCGGCAGATGGGGGAGCTCTTGGCTGGGTGATCGACGCGCAGCTCTCTCCGCAGGCGGCGGAGGTCGTCGCCGGCCTTGAGGTGGATGAGGTCTCGGATGCGATCACCTCGGCTGATGGCGTTCGCTTCTTCAAGTTGTTGGACCGCGAGGATCGACCGCCCGACGTCGCCCAGGTGGACATCCTTCGCCAGACAGCCTTCTCCGGTTGGTATGACCCTCAGCGGACCGCGGCGGAGGCGGCGGGGATGATCAGGCTGGACATCGGCGAGGCGGCCGATCCGGCCCAGCAGTTCGATCCCAGCCAGCTCGACCTCGACGAGGGGCAGGACGAGGGGCAGTGACACAGGGCGCCTGCCTCTGGTTCACGGGCCTCTCCGGATCCGGCAAGTCGACCACGGCGGCAGCACTCGTCCCGCTCATCCGGGAGCGCAGTCGTGAGGTCACGGAGCTGGACGGTGACGTGGTGCGAACGCACCTTTCCAAGGGCCTCGGCTTCGGCAAGGAGGACCGGGACACTAACGTGCGCCGCATCGGGTTCGTGGCGGCGGAGGTGGTGAAGCACGGTGGCATCTGCGTGGCCAGCGTGGTCAGCCCATATCGCGCGACACGTGACGAGGTGCGCGAGATGATCGGAGCCGCCTTCATCGAGATCTTCGTCGATACGCCCATCGAGGTCTGCGAGCAGCGCGACGTGAAGGGCTGGTACGCCGGTGCGCGCGAGGGCACGGTCACGCAGATGACCGGGATCGACGATCCATACGAGCCGCCGCTCCACCCGGAGATGGTGCTGACCACCACGGACACCACGCCGGCACGCAACGCGGCCGCGGTCGTGGCCTTCCTCGAGCAGCGCGGCGTCCTCGAGCGGCAAACGACCACGGTCGAGGTGCTCGCCGAGTAGCGCGATGGATCAAGAACTTCCCGACGTGCTCAGGGGGATCGCAGAACGACATGGCTGGCAGCCCTCCCACGGGCTCCAGGTCCTGAGCTCCGCCGCGCTGGTGGATCGACCTTTCGATCCCGTTCTGCCGCTGCTGGTCATTCCGGGGTCCGGTGCGGTAGGCGCGGCCACCGACCCAGGATCTTTCGTGCCGGCCGTGCTGCCCGGACGCCACGGCCATGGCACTGACCCGGTGGCGATGCTCCAGCGCCTCTACCCGGCCGACCATCCCGTGCTCGAGCCCGGCGGTGGCCCAGCCTTGACCGCCGGGGACCTCCAGGCCGACACCTTGGGCTCGCCGCGCTTCCTGCCCGCGCTGAACGCTGAGCGGTCGCTGGCCGGCCCCTACGGGCTGCCATGGCTTGCCGCTCGACTTCGCGCTCGGGACGGCTGCCCCTGGGACCGTGAGCAGGACCACCGCAGCCTGCTGCCCTTCCTGCTGGAGGAGACCTACGAGGTGGTCGATGCCGTGGAGAGCGGCGATCCCGATCGCCTCGCGGAGGAGTTGGGCGACCTGCTGCTCCAGGTGGTGCTGCACGCACAGTACGGTGCGGAGGCCGGCGCCTTCGATCTGAGCGACGTGTACCGCGGCATCATGGCCAAGATCATCCGGCGCCATCCGCACGTCTTCGGTGATGTGGAGGCGGCCACCTCCCAGGACGTCAGCCGCAACTGGGAGGCCATCAAGGCCGGCGAGCGGGCCGACGCGGCGGCCATCGCTGCGGACCGCGCGACCGACGCCGCGAGGGCCACCGCCGGGCCGAACGGCAGCGCCGGTGGGGACGCCAGCACCAAACCTCTCGACCCGGACATGCCCGCGGCCTTTGCCGGCCTCTCGCGTTCGCTGCCCGCTCTCGTCTACGCCAGCGAGATGCAGGAGCGGGCCGCGGCGCAGGGCTATGACTGGCCGGACCTGGAGGGCGTCATCGACAAGATCGCCGAGGAGGCTGTGGAGCTGCTTGGCGCGGAGGACGATGCCAGCCGCCGTGAGGAGTTCGGGGATCTGCTGTTCGTGATCGTCAACCTCGGGCGCAAGCTGAACATCGATGCGGAGGCCGCGCTTCGCGGCGCGAGTCGCAAGATGGCCGCGCGCTTCGCCAAGGTGGAGCGCTACGCCGCGGCTGACGGCGTCCAGTTACGGGCCCTGGGCCTGGATGAGCTGGACGAGTTGTGGAAGCGGGCCAAAGCCCAGGAACGTGAGGAGGCTGACGCCATGGCGACCGGGGCCGTATGAGCATCGAGGCAGTCGAATGAGCATCGGGGGAGGGGTGCGTTTCCGCGCGGACGGCCGGACACCAGGGCAGATGCGCCCCGTGTCCATGACGCTCGACGTGCAGAAGTGGGCCGCCGCGTCGTGCCTCATCCGGATGGGCGACACGCACGTGCTGTGCGCGGCCACCGTGGAGGACCGGATCCCGCCGCACCTGCGCGGCAAGGGCATGGGTTGGGTCACGGCGGAGTACTCGATGCTGCCCGGCGCCACCTCCGAGCGGAGCCAGCGCGAGTCCACCAAGGGCCGCGTGGGCGGCCGGACGCACGAGATCCAGCGTCTGGTCGGACGCTCGCTGCGAGGGGTGGTGAACACCTCACTGATGGGCGAGCGCACCGTGACCATCGACTGTGACGTCCTCCAGGCTGATGGCGGCAC
>JALZLQ010000135.1 GCA_030858605.1 Chloroflexota bacterium | reverse complement strand
GGGACCCAGATCTGGATGCCGCGCTTGCCGGTGACCTTGGCGAAGCCCGTCACTCCCAGGTGCCCAAGCGCGGTCCGGTAGACCTGGGCTAAGGCCACCACCTGCTCGAACGTGGTGCGCTCTCCGGGGTCGATGTCGATGAGGGCATAGGTCGGGTTCCGGTAGCTCTCACAGCGCGATGTCCAGGGATGCAGATCGATGACGGCCTGGTTGGCCAGCCAGGCCATGGTCGCCACGCGGTCGGCCACGATGTATGTATGCGACTCGGTCGAGCCCGCTTCGGGGTAATCCCAGCGTGCCATCCAGTCGGGGGCGTGCTTAGGGATCTGCTTCTGCCAGAAGTGTTTGCCGGTCACGCCGTCCGGCCAGCGGTCGGTGTTGAGCGGCCTTGCCCGAAGGTAAGGGAGCAGGATGGGCGCCATCGTGACGTAATAGCGGATGAGGTCACGCTTGGTCGCGCCGGCACCGGGGAAGAGCGTCTTGTCGAGGTTGGTGAGGTTCAGCCGGTGTCCCCCGACCTGCCACGATCCGGCCTTGCCCATCGAGTCGAGTTCCGCCAGCTCCTGTTCCGTGGCGGCCTGGGGTGGGTCACTGCCGCGGTCGTCCGGGGCATCGCCCGCGGGGACGCTGGACACCGGGATGGACTCTCGCTCGGCTGCCTCTACACGTGCGGAAGAGGGGACGGGCCGTTCGCGGACGACACTGGCGGGGTCACGATCGATCGCCTCGCCTTTATAGGCCGCCTGACGGAGCAGGCCGTCGCGCGTCCATTCCGCGAAGGCGGCCCGGATCACGATCCGTGGCTCGGCCCAGCGCGCGGCACGGATCGGCGGCGGATCGGCAAAGGGAGGCGTGACGACCCGCAGCGCCTCCAGACGTTCCACCAGGCTGCGCCGAGTGCGGGCATCCATGCCGCTGCCGACGTGACCGGCAAAGACCAAACGCTTGCCCGCGTAGACACCAACGATGAGCGAGCCGAGGTCCATGTGCGTCCCCTGACCGGGCTCGTAGCCGCCCACCACCAGCTCCTGCTCCTGGCGGATCTTGATCTTCAGCCAGACGTTGGAGCGACGATCCGGTTCGTAGCGGCTGCGCCGCAGCTTGGCGACGATGCCCTCCAGCCCGCGCTCCTTGGCGGCAGCGAAGAATGCCTCGCCCTCAGCCTCTATGTGCGAGACGTAGCGCACGCGCGGATGCTGGCGCAGAACGCCTTTGAGGATCCGCTTGCGCTCTTCGAGCGGCACATCCAACAACGATCGACCGTTCAGGTAGAGCAGATCGAAGATGAAGTAGACCAGCGGAGCGAGCGCACCCTCGTCCCCCGCGGCGCTCCGCTCGGTGCCTTTCCGGGCGCGCCGCTCGCCGCGCTTGGTGCCCAGTCCGCGCATGCCGGTCCGGTCCTGCAATCGACTGAAGTCCGAGCGGCCCTGTTCATCCAGTGAGACCACTTCGCCGTCGACGATCGCGCTGCTGGCCGCGATCCAATCCGGAGGCGTCGCGGCGAGGTCGGGGAAGTAGCGTGCCGCGTCCTGACGGTTGCGGGTCCACAGCCGCAAGTCGCCGTCTACGACCACCGCCTCCACGCGATAGCCGTCCAGCTTGAGCTCGTAGAGCCAGTCGGGATCGGAGAACACCCGGTCCACGGCAGTGGCTCTCATCGGCGGGATGAAAGCCGGCATGGTCGCCTCCACGCCCGGGCGCGGCTCGTTCTCGGGACCGGTCGAGACCGTCGGCGGGGCCCTGCCCGCCGCGACCTCCTCGTTCGACAGCCCCGTCTTGACCGACGTCAGGTGGTCGCCGGCGTCCCAGCCGGCCACGGCGCTCTCGTCACGCTTGTGGATCAGCAGCCAGGCATCCTCCTCCGGGTCCTTGGAGCGGATGCGGACGAGCGTGTACCGACCGACCAGCTTCTGACCATCCAGCCGAAACTTGAGCTCACCGGACCGCACGGCAGCACCGGGGTCGTCGGTCTCCTCGGGCTGGAAGGTGCCCCAGTCCCAGACGATCACGTCGCCGGCCCCGTATCTGCCCCTGGGGATGATGCCTTCGAAATCGAAGTACTCGAGCGGGTGGTCCTCCACGTGGACGGCCATCCGACGTTGGTCGGGGTCCAGCGTGGGGCCCTTGGGCACGGCCCAGCTCATCAGAACGCCGTCGATCTCCAGGCGCAGATCGTAGTGCAGGCGCGTAGCCCGATGACGCTGGACCACGAAGCGTCGGCCACTCTCTGGAGCACGGCTCGCGCCCGCGTCGTCGCTTTGCAGCGCGCCCGATGGCTCCGGCGTGATGGCGAAGTCGCGCTTGCGACGGTAGAGATCGAGCGACATGGGTCACGGAAGGTGCCGGCCCCGGAAGCGGGAGCACCAACTGATGGGCGAATGCTCCCGTCCCCCCATGGGGCCGGCAAACACTAGCGTACGTGTGTGGAGGTGCGATTCGCCACGCCTGCCAGGGATGTCAGGGTTGCAGCGACCTTTCACCTGGCCTGGCCGGAGGCGGACGTTGAAGGAGTATCCGGCATCGCCCCCACGATCTCATCAAGAGGCGCATCGGCAGGGGTCACCACAGCACCGTGGGAGTCCAGCAGGACGGGCGAATCGCGAGCCTGGAGGCG
>JALZLQ010000127.1 GCA_030858605.1 Chloroflexota bacterium | reverse complement strand
GTACGACCTCGTGGCGGACCGCTGGGAGATGGAGAGCCTGGATGGCGACCCAGCCTACGCCGCCATCGAGAGCCGGCTCGCCGCGCGACTGGCGGAGTTGCGCGAGGAGTAGTGCTCTCCGGCCGCGGCCGGCGCTACTATCCGCCCCGTGAAGGGCTTGATCCTGGCCGGCGGCACGGCCTCCCGCATGTACCCGCTCACCGTCGTGACCAACAAGCACCTGCTGCCGGTCTACGACCAGCCCATGATCCACTACCCCATCGAGACGCTGCGGGGCATGGGCATCCGTGAGGTCATGATCATCCTGGGCGGCAAGAGTATCGGCGACATCGTGGAGCTGCTGGGAGACGGGTCGCAGTTCGGGCTCGACCTGACCTACCGGTACCAGCCGGGCCCGCTGGGCATCGCCCATGCCATCGGCCTGGCTCGCGACTTCGTGGGCGGCGACAGCTTCAGCGTGGTGCTGGGCGACAACGTCCTGCGGGGGCCTGCCCTGACTGACTTCGTGGCGGACTTCGAGGGGGAGGCATGGGGCGCTGGTACCCTGCTCCACCGTGTGCCCGACCCGGAGCGTTTCGGCGTGGCCGAGTTCGACACTGACGGAGGTCTGGTCGGCTTCGAGGAGAAGCCCCAGCGGCCCAAGAGCGACCTGATCCCCATCGGCGTGTACCTGCTGCGGCCGGACGCCTTCGACGTCATCGCCACTCTCGCACCATCGGGCCGCGGCGAGTACGAGATCACCGATGTGCTCAATCACTACGCGCGGGCGGGCAGGCTCTTCTGGCGGGAGTACCAGGGTCAGTGGTCCGACGCGGGCACCGTCCACTCACTGATGGAGGCGGCGCGCATCGTGGAGGAGACCGGGGAACGGATCGTGGAGGAGAGTGCCGCCGCTCCCGCGGAGGCTTCGTGAGACTGCTCGTCACCGGCGGCGCGGGATTCATCGGCAGCACATTCGTTCACCGACGGCTGGCCACCACGGACGACACGATCACCGTCCTGGACAAGCTCACCTACGCCGGAGATCGAAGCAACCTGACCCTTGGCGCGGACCAGGCGTTGCCCGGCGACCGGCTGAGGCTGGTGGTCGGTGACGTGGCCGATCGGGCGGCCGTGGACCCGCTGGTGGAAGCCGCTGACGGCGTCCTGAACTTCGCCGCCGAGTCCCATGTCGATCGCTCCATCCTGGACCCGGACGCGTTCGTCAGGACCAACGTGCTGGGCGTCAACGTGCTGCTGGACGCTGTGCGCCGCCACGGACCAGAGCAGGGTCGAGCGCTGCGCTTCCTGCAGGTCTCTACGGACGAGGTCTACGGCTCGGTCGAAGAGGGCCTCAGCTCAGAAGACGCCGCGATGGAGCCACGGAGCCCCTACGCAGCTGCCAAGGCGGCGGCCGATCTGCTGGTGGCCGCCTACGGCACAACCTTCGGACTGGACGCGGTGACCACTCGCGGGGCCAATACGTACGGACCCCGGCAGCACCCCGAGAAGCTGGTGCCGCTCTTCATCAGCAACGCCATGGACCACCAGCCGCTGCCCCTCTACGGCGACGGGCTCCAGCGGCGTGATTGGCTCTTCGTGGACGATCACGCCGATGCGGTGTCCTTCGTCTTCGACCATGGCCTCTCAGGGCTGGTCTACAACGTCCCGGGCGGTCAGGAGCGGACCAATCGGGCCGTGACGGAGACCATCCTGGAGCGACTCGAACGTCCCTGGTCCCTGGTGAGGCAGGTCGCTGACCGGCTCGGTCACGATCGCCGCTACGCCATAAGCGGGGCCCGACTGGAGTCCCTTGGCTGGCGTCCCACGGTGAGCTTCGAGGACGGGATGGCGCGAACCATCGACTGGTACGAGCGAAACCAGGACTGGTGGCGCGAACGCAAGGGCGCCGACTGGAACGACTACTACGCGCGCCAGTACGAGCAGCGGCTGGCCGGATCGACACCGGCGTGATCCTCACCGGCCCCGTCGCCGTGACCGGGGCGCAGGGCCGCCTGGGGCGGGCGCTCGTGTCCACGCTGGAGCAACACGGTCTGGACGTCCTGGCCTGGACCCGGCCGGACTACGACCTGGATGGCCGCGGGGCGGCCAAGAGGATGCTCGACCGTGACCGGCCGGCGATGATCATCCACGCTGCTGCATGGACCGACGTGGACGGCTGCGCGCGTGACCCGGCGGCAGCCGATCGACGCAACGGACTGGCCACGGCGGAGCTGGCGGAGGCCTGCGCGTCGGCTGGAGCCGGCCTGCTGTACGTCTCCACCAACGAGGTTTTCGACGGGCGGCGAGAGGATGGCTTGGGCTACTCCGAATCCGACGCCACGGGGCCTCTCAATCCCTACGGTGCATCCAAGCTGGCCGGCGAGCGGTCTGCGCGCACCGCGCTGGGTCAGCGCGATGGCCTGGCCGGCGGCTTGTGGATCGTGCGCACATCGTGGCTCTTCGGACCGCCGGGCAACGACTTCCCGGCCAAGATCCTCGCCGCGCGCGACCGGCTGGACCCGGACGTTCCGCTCCGCGTGGTCAGCGACGAGGTGGCCTCGCCCACCTTCGCGCGTGACCTGGCCCGGGGGCTCGTCGCGCTGTTGGAGCGCGCGGACCCGGGCACGTACCACCTGGCCGGCGCGGGGCAGGCATCCCGCCTGGACTGGGCCACGACCGTGCTGGAGGCGTGCGGACGTGTGGAACCACTGGAGCCGGTCCCGGGGTCGACCTGGGAGCGGGCCTCAGAACCACCCGCCTGGGGACTGCTGGACTGCTCCCGTGCTGGCGCGCTGGGAATCCGACTGCCGCTCTGGCAGCCTGCTTCGATCGACTATGCGCGATCGCTCTGTTCGGCCGGCTCGCCCGCGCTCGCCCCCTCGGCCTGACCAAGCTCCCGGAGCACAGCCGCGAGGTCGGGAGCGGAGGCATCGCGCTCCGAGAGGATGGGCTGGCTGGTCGGCCAGGGCACGGCAGCCGCAGGGTCATCCCATCGGAACCCGAACTCATCGGACCCGTCGAACTCGTTGGTCACCAGGTACACCAGCTCCAGGTCGGATAGAGCGTTGAATCCATGCGCCACCAGAGGTGGCAGGTAGACCGCCTCATCCGGTCCGTGCTGTTTATTTTATTTTTGAGGTTGACCAGATG
>JALZLQ010000122.1 GCA_030858605.1 Chloroflexota bacterium | reverse complement strand
CCTCCACGCTGATGGGACGGATGGTGTCGGCATCTCGACCGTCCATGCGCACGCCCTCGGAGAGGACGAGCTCGCGGGCGACCTTCTTGTGCAGGTAGCCGGTCAGGCTCTTGGAGAGGCCCGATGCGGCCTTGGCCTGATCGAGTGCCTTGTCGGCAGCCCCGGCGTCGCCCTTCACGCGTGAGCGGATCGAGTCAGCGACTGCGCTCTTGTAAGAGTCCACTCGGCCCGGCAGCTCGGTTGCCAGACGCAGCAGAAGCTGCGCAGTGGCCTCGACGTCCGGTCCGGCCCGGTGGTTGGGCTCAGTGCTCAGTTCGAAGAACTTGGCCAGGTCTCCCAGCTTGAAGACGTCCTGGTCGGGGTAGGCGTCCCGTGCCAGAGCCAAGGTATCCAGGCATCGCTCGGAGTCGATCTTGGTGCCGTCGGTCAGCGCGGCGTGAAGGAAGCTGACGTCGAAGGCCACGTTGTGACCGACCAGCAGGTCTTCGCCCGCCCAATCGAGGAACGAACTAGCTGCAGCCTCCGGCGAGGGCTTGCCCTTGACATCCTTGTCCGTCAGCCCGTGGAGCTGTCGCCCGACGATGGGTGTACCGGGGTTCACCAGCGACTCGAAACGGTCCACGATGGAGCCGCCCTTGACGCGTGCCGCGGCGATCTCCACCACGGCGCCCAGCTTGGGGTCGCGGCTGGTCGTCTCGAGATCGAAGACGACCATGGCGCGGTCTTCCTTGACCGCTTCCAGGAAGGCGTAGACGGACTCAGTGCCGCGCTCGATGAAGGGCATCCGCTTGGGCTTGCCGACCTGCTCGCGCAACTGGTCCTGCAGATCCAGGATGGGTGCCAGGGAGCGGTGGCCGAACATGATCGCTTCGGCCATCACGGATTCGGGCAGGATCTTGGCGCCAGCCTCGACCATCATGATCGCGTCGCGCGTGCCGGAGACGACCAGGTCGAGCTCAGACTCGGCCATCTGGCTGAACAGGGGGTTGACCACGAACTCCCCGTCGATGCGCCCGACGCGGACCGACGCGATGGGCCCCAGGAAGGGGATCTCGCTTATGGTCAACGCTGCCGAGGCGGCGATCGTACCGAGGATGTCAGGATTGTTGTCCTGGTCGGTCGAGAGGACCGTCAGCACCGCCTGCACATCATCCTTGTAGCCCTCGGGAAAGAGCGGGCGGATGGGGCGGTCCGTGAGGCGCGCCGCCAGGATGGCGCCTTCGGAAGGACGCGACTCCCTCTTGATGAAACCGCCGGGGATCTTGCCCGCGGCGTACATCCGCTCCTCGAAATCGATGGTGAGCGGGAAAAAATCCAGGCCCGGACGAGGATCCGAGCGGTTCGCCGTCCCGAGCAGGACCGTATCCCCGTAGCGGACGGTGACGGAGCCCCCTGCAAGCAGGGCCATGCGGCCGGTCTCGATGGTCATCGTGCGACCGCCGACTTCGGCTGAGAGAGTAGTTACTGCCATCTTTCCTCCATGTGGAGGGAGGATGGACCTTGCGCGCTGTTCCGCGACCGTTCCGGGTCTTGGGGCTTGGCGTGCTACTTGGTGATCGCGCGGCGGGCGCACCCGCCGGGGGGACGCGCTAGCGGCGCAGTCCGAGCCGACCGATGACGGTGCGATACCTGGCGTTGTCCTTGCGCATCAGATACGCAAGGAGTCGGCGGCGCTGGCCAACGAGCTTGAGGAGGCCGCGACGGGAGTGATGATCCTTGGGGAAGCTGCGCAGATGCCCGGTCAAGTCCGTGATCCGCTCCGTGAGGAGCGCGACCTGGACCTCCGGCGAGCCGGTGTCACCCTCTTGGGCGGCGTACTCGTTGATCACAGTCTCCTTGGTTTCCCGCGTGAGCGGCACCTGGTCCTCCACCATCCTTCTTCTGCTAGTTCGCGACTAGTCTAACAGTCGGTCGATCTCGCGGCAATGCGGCTGGGCCGCTCGTGGCTAGCCGTCTCCGCCGCGGATGCAGCCAGGATCTGGCGGGCGCGGGCGGCGTCACGGTCCATCTGGCGAACCAGCGACCTCACGGAAACGAATCTCCGCTCGCCGCGCTGGCGTCGGATGAACTCCACACGCAGACGCTTGCCGTACAGGTCCTCATCGAAGTCGAAGAGATGTACCTCCAGCAGCCTCGTCCCGTCGCTTGCGAATGTGGGGCGGACGCCAAGGGACGCTACCCCATCAGCTGTACGCCCCGGGTGCAGCGGATCGGGGCCGGCCCAGTTCACCCGGGTCGCATAGATCCCGTTGGGCGGCAGCACGACCGGCTCAGCGAAACTCAGATTGGCAGTGGGATAGCCCATCTCGCGGCCGCGCCGATCACCGGGCACGACCTCACCGATCACCGCATAGCGGCGCCCCAGCGAACGGGCGGCCTCGGCCAGGCGTCCGCGTTCGATGAGCAAGCGGATGCGAGTGCTTGAAACCCGTTCGCCCCCCAGCTCCAGCGAGGGCGACTCGGCCAGGACGAACCCACGCTCGCCGGAAAGTGCCCTGATGCGGTCAAGCGTGCCTTGGCGGTCCCGACCGAAGGCGCTCTCCTGGCTCATCACCAGGCCCGCCAGATCACGACCGCGGGCGAGTCGATCGATGAATCCCTCAGCGGACTGCGCCGCGAAGTCCCGGTCGAATCGCTGTACCACGACGAGGTCCCCACCCGTGGCTGCGAGGCGGGCAAGGCGTTCGGCCGGGTCGCACAGGAGCAGCGGCGGCGTGCCGCGGAGTACGGCCTCCGGATGCGGCTCGAAGGTGATGACCGTGGCCGTGGCTCGCAGTCGCTCGGCGGTTTCAGCGAGCGTGCGCAGGATGGCTGCATGACCGCGATGCAGGCCATCGAAGATGCCCAGCGTGGCCACGAATCGAAGGTCCCGCGGCAGATGGTCGATGCCCTCCACTCGTCCGCGGATGCCGGGCACCTGTGGCATCCCGGTCAGTTACCAGGTGTCATAAAGACCTTTTCGGGATGGAGCCTGCCGGAGTCGTACCGGGCCATGGCCGCCAGGCGGCCCTCTCCGTCGACAACGCGCAGGAGCCCCGAGGGCCCGGATGACAGCTCGCTCGTCCCACGGTGCCTGACGGCCTGCCCTCTGGCGAGCGTGGAGAGGTCCTCGGCGCTCAGTTCCACACGCGGGTACGCCTCAAGGCCCACATCCGGAGGGAGAAGCAGCTCAGCTACACGACCGGCTGCCAGCACCTCGCGTGCGGCGTCCAGCGCATGAGCGTCCTCGATCCGGAAGGGACCGCTCGCGGTGCGTGTCAACGCCGAGAGGTAAGCGCCCGATCCCAGCCTCTCGCCCAGGTCCCGTGCGATAGCCCGGACATAGGTGCCCGCAGAGCAGCGCACCATCAGGGTTGCCGCGGGTCGCGAAGAATCCGAGTCATCCCAGGTCACCAGGTCCAGCGCTCGGATCTCCACGCGCCGCGGCTTAAGCTCCGGCTTCTCGCCATGTCGCGCCAGCTCATAGGCGTGCCGCCCCGCCACCCGCACGGCGGAATGGTCTGGTGGCACCTGCTCGATCCATCCGCGCAGCGGCTCCAGTGCCGTCTCCAGCGCTTCTCGGTCGGGGGCGGTGGCGTCACTGGGCGTCAGCTCACCATCAAGGTCGTCGGTCGTGGAGCGTGCCCCGAAGACGACCAGCGCGCGGTAGCCCTTCTCGTCGGCCAAGTGGTACTCGACCATGCGCGTGGCCCGTCCCAGGAAGACGGGCAGGACTCCAGCCGCGAAGGGGTCGAGCGTGCCGCCGTGGCCCACCCTGCGAACCCCCGAGAGCCGGCGCACCAGGGCCACGATGTCGTGCGAGGTGGGGCCGGTCGGCTTGTCCAGGACGAGGACCCCGTTCAGAGCAGGCTCGACCGGGTCGCGTCTACCCACGTCAAGCGTCTGACAGGGCGGGATCGAGTCGCTCGGACGCCGGCAAGGCGAGGACGAGCCGCTCGGCTTCGGCCAGGACGAGCCGTCGCGCCTCGCTCGCGGGACGATCGATAGTGGCGCCGGCAGCACGCGCATGTCCTCCCCCGCCGAAGTGGCCCGTCAGGACCGTGGCGTCCACCCCGCCGTCCCTGGTCCGCACGCTGATACGGGAGGTGGGCCCGAGATCCTTGAAGACGATGGCCACCTCGCCCGTCTCGGATTGGGCGAGCAGGTCGATGAGGCCTTCCGATTGCGCCGCCGTGGCGCCCGTGGCGGTGTAGTCCTCCGGGAGCAGCGTCGACCACACCACTCGGCCATCGAGGGACGTCTCGAGTCGAGCCAGGACTCGCCCGAAGAGCTGCAACTGGATGTTCGGCTTCGTCCGGTAGAGCCGGCGGGCGATCTCGTAAAGGGGGGCATCAGCGGCCCGGAGTTCCGAGGCCACGCGGAGGGTGCGCGCCGTGGTGTTGGGGTGCTGGAAATTGGCCGTGTCGATGACCACGCCGGCCATCAGATTGGCCGCCAGCGCGCCGTCAGCCACACCGAAGGGCACGCCCAGTCGGGCGGCCAGCAGGGTGCCCATCTCACAGGTCGCGGCTGCCTCCGGGTCCACCCAGTCGACCGCCCCGAAGCCACGGTTCGAGACGTGGTGGTCGATGTTGACCATGGGCACGCGCGCGAACAGCTCGGCATGATCGGTGAGGACCGAACCCACGCGCTCGAGCTCCCCGCAGTCGCCTACTACGATGAGGTCGTAGTCGAGCTCGGGGTCAGGGCCCTGGCGGAATCGATCCAAACCCGGCAGGAAGTCATACATCGGCGGCACCGGGTCGACGCAAACCGGCGTGGCGCGTCCGCCCATATGCTCCACCATCAGGGCGGTACCCAGCGCCGAACCCAGCGCGTCGGCCTCCGGGTCCCGGTGGCAGACGGTCATCACGGTGCGAGCCCCCCGGATGCGCTCGACCACGGCATCAGGTACCGAGGCGATATCCAGAGGCGTCAGGGCGGCCAGGCCTGCCGCGGAAGGACCAGGACTCATCGCTGTCCCTTCTTTCGCGCGCGACTGGGCGGGGCTCCCCGCGACGCGAACGAGCGACGGCGACGTGGCGCCGGCCCGACGGACTGGCCGTCTTCCGCAGATGCCGCCTCCTCGACCGGACGCGGGCCCGGCGTGGGCAGGGACTCGCTCAGCGCGGCATCCGACGGCTCTGTGCCGCGGTCGAGCGCATCGAGCAGGCGCAGCACTCGTGTGCCTCGTTCCACGGATTCGTCGTAGCGCACGTGCAGCTGGGGGATACGGCGCAGGCGCAGCGGGGCGAGGCGGCCCCGCACGAAGGGCATCGCCCGTTCCAGGCCGCGCATCGACTCCCGGCGATCATCGGCGGTGCCGATGATCGAGACCCAGACCGTGGCGTGGCTGAGGTCGCGCGTGACCTCCACCCGCGTGACCGTCACGAATCCGATGCGCGGATCCTGGACATCCCGCGCGAGGACCGCACTGATCTCCTCCCGCAGCAGCTCATCCAGACGCTCCGTGCGTCCGCTCATGCCCGACCTCAGGCCTGATTGATGCGGGAGACCATCTGCTGCGTGAAGCATTCGACGATGTCGCCTTCGACCAGATCGTTGTAGCCGGCCAGCCCGATGCCGCACTCAAAGCCAGTGGCCACCTCGCGCACGTCATCGCGGAAGCGGCGCAGCGACTCGATACGGTCCGTGGCCACGACCTTGCCGCCGCGGTAGACACGGGCGCCGCCGCGGACGATCCGGCCGTCGGTCACATAGCAGCCGGCGATGACGGCGACCTTGCCCACCTTGAACAACTGGCGCACCTCAGCACGGCCCTCGACCACCTCGACCTCGACCGGCTCGAGCATGCCGTGAAG
>JALZLQ010000094.1 GCA_030858605.1 Chloroflexota bacterium | reverse complement strand
GCGCCGGCGCCAGTCCGCCCACCACGGACGGCGCCGTACCGTCCACTCGCGGCTTGCCCCAGCCCAGCGCGTAGCGCGGATCGCGGCGAGTCCCGTCCGCGGAGATCTCCTCGATGCCCGCGGTCTGCTCGCGTGTCATCTCTGCCACGGACGCAGCACTGAGCAGTCCGCGGCCGTCGGCGATGACGTTCGGAAGCAGCGCCCGACCGAATCGGGCCAGATCGTCCTCGGTACCCCACAGACCCCCACCAGGTAGCGCCGTCCGGGCTAAGTAACGGAGCACCAGCTCGCGCACCAAGCGGTTGCGCATCGGCACGCCGTCGACAGGCAGGATCCGCGGGCGAGCGTGACGAGGGTCGAAAGACGTGTCGACCATGCCTGCCGGCTCCATCACCAGCTCATGGAGCGCCTCGGGGAACGGTCGTCCGGTGCACCGTTCAAGGAGCTCGGCAAGCAGGTGGAACGAACTGGAACAGTATTCGTAGCGGCTACCCGGCTCGAAGCGCAGTGGCGCCTGGCAGACCATCTCCAGAAGGCGTGCGGTCGACGGCCGCTGCTGGCGCAACACGTCGGGATGTACATCCTGGATGCCGGCCGTATGGGTCAGCACGTGCCATGCCGTGACCAGCTCCTTGCCAGGCCCGCGGAAGGCTGGCACGAGCCGCTGGATGGGATCGTGGAGGTCGACCAGGCCCCGCTCGACCATACGCATGACGGCGGTGGCCACCACGGGCTTGGTCAGCGAGGCCAGGAAGAAGATGCTGTCGCCGCGAAGACGAGGCGTGGAGGGTCCCGGGAAGAGCTCGGTCAGGATCGTGCCTGAGCTGTCGGCCACGGTCACCACCGCGCTGGGGATAGTGCCAGCCTCCACGGCCGACGCGGCCGGCGAGAGGCACGCGCGGAGGCAATCGGGGTCAGTGCGTCGCAAGGCGGTCGTCATGGGAGGCACGATGATAGGCGGGTGACCAGGAAGGAGCTCATCCGGGAAACGAAGCGGCTCGTGGCAGAGGGTGAGCGCCTGCTCCTTGACCCGTCCCTGGGTGGACTACAGCTCTGGTTGCAGTTGTCGGACGACCTGCTCAGTCGCGCCTGGGGAGCGATGGACCGTTACCACCTCTCCTGGCTGATGGTCGGCCGTCCCAAGGACGTCATCCGCGGCCGGCCGCTGTCTCTCGAGGAGGAACAGCGCTACGTCCGGGAAGTGGCCGAACAGAAGACGGCCGCGCTGCGCATGAGCCTGCACGCCGTGGAGGACCAGGCGATGCCCTTCGTGGGCGAGACACCGGAGGTCGGTGGGCCAGCTCCCGGGTGACCGACCCGCGCTTCGCGGCTGGAGTCGATCGGTAGTGGACGCTACAGGCGGCGGATCTCGTCCATGGGCAGGATGAAGATCGTGGCGCCGCCGTGCCGCACTTCTGTGGGCAGCCACGCGGCGTCCATGCCACCCAGTAGCTCCACGGGCACCTGCTCCGTCCGGGTCTGGCAGTTCTCCTCGAGGATGGCCAGGGCCGGCTCGACCTGGGCGTCCTCCAGCCCCAACAGGAGGGTCGCGTTGCGTGCGCGCAGGAAGCCACCCTGCGATCCCAGTTGGGTGACGCGCAGGCCACCCTCCTGGAAGGCGCTCACGACCCGCCCGGAGTCATCGCGATGGACCACACAGATGATCAGCTTCGGCATCGTCCTAGCCTAGCGCGCCGATCGCCACGCCACGACCATGAGGACGGCGATCTCCACGGCGTCAAGGAGAGAGATCTGCGGCGCCAGCCAGTTCAGGAAGGGTTGATCCGACAACCGCTCCGCCAGCGTGCGAGTCGAGCCGGGCAGGATAGCCAGCGACAGGAGATAGTCGACCAGGGAGCCGCCCAGCCAGACGCCGGCGCCAAGCATCGCTGCCAGTCGGGGGACGCTGGCATCAGGCTCGTGGAGATCGGGCCCCCACGCCGCCCGGGCTGCCGTCGCTCCCAGCAGCCAGGCACCCACCGCGGCCACCACGAGCAAGCCAGGACCCAGGTCCAGGATCGCTCGAAGGGTGCCCAGGACGAGGGCCAGTCCGGCCGCGACCACGAGACCCGCCAGCGTGGCTCGGGCGATGTCCGGAGACCCCGAGGGCGGCGGCCGTCGTTGGGCTTCACCGCTCTGACCCGTGGCGCGAACACCGCCGGGAACATCCCCGGGCTCGCCTGGTCGGGGAGGCTGGCGCTGCTTCATCAGCCGCTAGACTACCGGGCGATGGGTCATCCGAGCCTGGGCCTGCCTCCGCACGACGTGACCGCCGGTCATCCGCGTGCCGCGGCGCGGTTGCGCGCCGATCGACCTCGCCTTGCCCGCTTGGCGCTGGAGGCAGCCGCTCGCCTTTCGCCCGGCTTCGCGGACCGGTACCCCGAGGCAGAGATGCGCAAGTTCCTGCGCGACCTGGACCAGCACATCGAGCGACTCGCCCGTGCCCTCGAGACCGGCCAGGACAGCTACGTGACCAACTACGGGGAGTGGCTGGTGCCGGTCTACCGTCGCCGTGGCGTACCGATGCGCGATTTCATCGTGCTCCTGGGCGGCCTGCGCGACGCCGTGCTCACGGTCGTGCCCAGTGAGGATGTGGCCGTGACGCGCCAGCTCATCGAACGGTGGGCGGGACGCCTGAAGCATCACGGCCGCCTGCCTGGCGACCATCAGGGCAATCGCATCGTGCGTTTCTTCTGGAAGGGCGCCGGTATCGCCGACGACTCGGTGATCTGATGACCATCAAATGGGTAAAGATCGACCCCTTGGTCATGAACGGGGAGCCCTTCTGCTTCGGTACGCGCCTGAGCGTGCTCAATCTGCTGGAGATGCGCGCCAACGGCCTGACTCCCTCGGAGATGGTGGCGCAGAGCCCTGAGCTCCGACTGGTGGGCATCGCCGACGCGTTCGCCTTCGCCGCTGCGCACCCCGAGCGTTACGGCAGCTTCCTCGAGCCGGACGGATCGCTGGCTGGTCCGGGCTTCAGCGCGGAGGAGGCGGCCGACCTGCCCCAGCACCTGCGCTCCATGGCCGGCGTCGTCGTCACCCGCGGAGAACCCGAGCCGACGCCGACCTACCGCTGAAGAGGCTCCTACCCGGTCCGCGTCCGGGCCGCCGCGATGGCCGGTGCTAGCATGAAGTCACGTAACTCGAGGCTTCTTGCATGACTGACACGACGACTACCACCGCTCCCCACTCGCCCCCCGAGGCGGAGACCAAGACCCCGACCACCGAGACGGCGGCCATCGACCCCCAGGCCCGCGCCACCGAGCTGGCCATCCTTGATGCGCTGCGCGCCGTGGTCGACCCGGAGATCGGCATGAACGTCGTGGAGCTCGCGCTCATCCGCCAGGTCATCCTGGGACCGGGTCAGACCGAGATCAAGATGATCCTCACCACGCCGTTCTGCCCTTACGCTGGGTCCATGATCCAGCAGGTCAAGGAGCAGGCCGAGAGCGTGGTCGACCATGAGGTCAAGGTCACGCTCCTCGCCGAGCGTTGGGACCCCAAGGACGCCGGCCTCGTCTGGTAGCCAGCCATGAGCCGCGCCACCCGGGCGTCGATCGCTGACAGCATCGTGGCCACCGGCCGCGGCGATGACGGCTCGACCGGGCTCCTCTTCGGTGGTCGCGTCCAGAAAGACGATCCGCGCACGGAGGCCTATGGCACCACTGACGAGGCCGTGGCCGCCCTGGGCATGGCCCGCGCGGAGATCGGGGAGCTTCGGCGCGTAGACTCCCTGCCGCCGGAGCTGGACGCGCTGGCCGAGCTCCTGCTCCGACTCCAGCGCGGCCTGTTCGTGGTTGGCGCGGAGCTGGCCGCCAACCCGGACGCCTGGGAGAAGCTCCAGGACGGTACGACCAGGGTCGACGAGGCCATGCTGTCCGAGCTCGAGACCGAGCTGGCCGGCTACGAGGCGCGTATCGAGATGCCGCGGGAGTTCGTGGTGCCGGGCGCCTCACGCCTATCAGCATCCCTGGAGCTGACGCGGACCATCCTCCGCCGTGCCGAGCGGCGGGCCGTGAGCCTCCAGCGAGACGGCCAGGTCGCCGGACCCTGGCTGGTGCCCTACCTCAACCGCCTGGCGGACCTGGTCTGGGTCCTGGCCCGCGCCGCGGAACAGGCGGAGGAGCGCTCGACGACCCTCGCCCGCAGTGCACCTCGTTCGGGAGCAGCCTCCTAGGACGAAGGTTCGGCCTGCGCCCTGGACGCGCCACGCTAGACTTGTCGATGTCGCGTCCGCATGGACGCCCCTCCGGACGGCCGAGCCACCGGGACCAGAGCAAAGGAAACACGAACCGTGTTCGATCGAAATCGCAACCAGCCTGACCGATATCAGGCCCCCAACCCCGGAGCGCCGGCTCCCTACGGGTCGCTGCCGCCGGCCGCCGGCCTGCGCGGCGGCGTGATGGTCAATGGCGAGCGCGTCGCTGTCGGGCCGCGCGAAGGCTTCCTGACGATGAGCTTCGTCTGGATGTTCGTGGCGCTGCTGGTCAGTGCCATAGCCGCCTTTTTCGTCCACACCAGCGTGGGCGTCCAGCGCTTCGTGCTGGAGAACTACCTGATCCTGGTCATCGGCCAGCTCGGGTTCGTCTTCGCCATCAGCTTCCTCATCAACAAGATCGGTGCCCTGCCAGGCCTCGCCCTCCTCTTCGCCTATGCCCTGACCAACGGGCTGACCATCGGTGCGGTGGTACTGGCCTACACCGCCAGCGGCGCGGCGGCCGGCGTGGTGTCCGCCTTCCTGGGCGCCTCGGCGATCTTCGGAGCGGCCGGCCTGTTCGGCTTCGTGACCAAGCGTGACCTGACCAGTCTGGGCGGAATCCTGTTCATGGGCGTCATCGGCCTGCTGGTCGTGTCGCTGGTGCACTTCTTCCTGTTCCCCGGCAGCGACACTCTCAACCTCATCATCGGGGTCGGCGGCGTGGTCATCTTCACGGGCCTCACCGCCTACGACGTGCAGCGCCTCAAGAACGGCCAGATGCCCGGCATCCGTGACCGCGAGTCGGCTTCGGTGCTTGGCGCGCTTGCCCTCTATATCGACTTCATCGTGATCTTCATGAGCCTCCTCAGGATCTTTGGGGGCGGCCGGGACTGACCTCAGGCGCCTCGCGCTCGAGAGCCAGCGCCTACACCTCATCAAGAGCCTCGCCCGACCGCGGCGAGGCTCTTGCGATTCCCGGTGGGCGGCTACCATCCGAACAGGACGGTGAGCGTCACGCACCGCCGGGAGACGAGATGGCAATGAGGAGCGTCACGTTGGAGCGTGTCGGGTTCTGCGGCCTGGGGACGATGGGCAGCGCGATGGCCGCCAACCTGCGTCGCGCGGAGTTCCTGCTGACCGTCTGGAACCGCTCGCCCGGTCGGGCGGAGGCGCTCCTTGGGTTGGGCGCCGCGGAAGCGGCGACCCCGCGGGCGGTGGCGGAGGCCTCCGATATAGTTGTCATCTGCGTGTCGGATTCGCCGGATGTTGAGGCGGTGCTTTTCGGCCCGGAAGGGATCGCGGCGGGTGCCGCTCCCGGAACGCTGGTGGTCGACTGCTCCACCATCAGCCCTTCGTCATCGCGTGACTTCGCGGCCCGCCTGGCCGAGCAGGGGGTGGCCATGGTCGATGCCCCTGTCTCCGGCGGCTCGGAGGGAGCGCAGAAGGGCACGCTCACCATCATGGTCGGCGGCGATGAGGTGGATGTGTCGCGTGCCCGGCCCGTTCTCGAGGCCATGGGCCGTTCCTTAACGCACATGGGTCCCTTGGGAGCCGGTCAGGCCACCAAGGCGGTGAACCAGGTGATCCTGTGCGGTACGTATCTGGGTGTGGCCGAGGGCCTCGTCCTGGCCATACGCAACGGTCTCGACCCCGAGCGGGTCGTCGAGGCGCTGGGCGGTGGCGCCGCTGCTTCGTGGGTGCTGGGGAACCGTAGCGGACGGATGATCACGAATGACTACCCGCTGGGTTTCAAGGTCTCGCTGCACCTCAAGGATCTGATGATCGCCCTGGCCATGGCCCGCGAGTCCGGCGTTGCCATGCCCGTGGCAGCGATGGCCGCCCAGATCGAGAACGGCCTGGTCGCTCAGGGTCACGGCGATGACGATGTCTCGGCGCTGGCTCGTGCCATCAGGTCATGGTCCGGACTCTGACCGGCGCAAGTCGGCGCCATTCCGCGGTGGCTGACTTCACGACCGTGGCGCTGGCCCTCGTCGCGGTGCTCGTGGCGTGTGGACCGGGCGGGCCCACCTACGTGCCGTCAGCCCCGATCGACTCGGGCATCCGGGGTTACGTCCAACTCGGGCCGACCTGTCCCGTGGTCACCCGTGACGTCCCCTGCAACACGCCATACGCAGCGCTACTGGTCATCCTGGACATGGAGCAACAGGAAGTGGCGCGCGTGACGTCCGGCGAGGACGGGCGCTTCGAGGTGCTGCTGGCACCTGGCGAGTACACCATCACTCCGACACCCGGCGGCGATCCGCTGCCGTCAGCGCCGCCCCTGTCCGTGTCGGTCCTGCCCGGATCGTTCACGGAGATCGAGATCAACTACGACTCGGGCATCCGCGCCCCGGAGTAGAGCCGACGCCAGGGCGTCGGCGTCGGGTCAGCCTTCGATGGCGAAGCTCGCCTGGACCTCCATGACCACCTCTGTGGAACCCTCCGCGATGGGTGTGCCGGCAGCCATCGACTCTGCGCGCAGGTGCATCATCGGGCGCGGCCCCTGATCCATGCCTTCGGAGAGGCTGACCAGCGATCCGAGGGTGACTCCTGCTGCGCTTGCCATTTGGTCGGCGCGACGACGAGCGTCGGCCACAGCCAGAGTCCTTGCCTCGTCCTCGGCCTCTGCCGGGTCCTCGATGCCCAGGGCCACGCCGGAGATGCCGCTGGCTCCGGCCTCCACGGATGCGTCGATGGTCGGCCCCAGCTCGTCGAGCTTCCGCACCCGGACGCGGAGGGACTGGTTGGCTCGATAGCCGGTCAGTCGGGCGCCGGACTCGCGGTAGTCGTAGGTGGCCTCGAGGGAGATCGCCTCGGTCGAGAGGTCCGCCTGATCGATGCCGCGCGCGATCAGGGCGTCCATGACGTGGCGCATCTGCTGGCTGGTGCCCGTCTGCGCTTCGGCCGCGCCTGGAGCCGTGCGCTCAACGGCTACCGACACTGTCGCCTCATCCGGTCGTCGCCGGACGCGACCCACCCCGCCCACGGTGATGACACGACGCGCCTCCTCAGCCACGGCTAGAGGACCTGGGCGAGGGCAGGTGCGCAGCCACGGGATCAGGCTCACTCACGTACACGGGTGCGCAGTCTATCGCTCGAGGACCGATCGGTTCGGATCCTTGGCACACTGGATGAGCGACTGGACCGCGGCCGGCTCATCTCACGCGTAGCCTAGCCACGTGTCGACGGCCAGCGACCCTGACCGCGCAAGCGGCCAGCGACTTTGTCACCGTGGTCGTTTGATGGTAGAGCGCCAGGGGTGATCGGGCGCTGGCTTCCAGGACCCAGCCGAGGGCATGCGCTCGGCTGGTATGAGCCGATCCTGGGGAAGGTCGGCCAAGGGCTCGCGTCGCAGGTGACGCGCGCGGAGCACCACGGGTGCCGCCGGTGCTGGTCGGAGCCGGTACTGTCGCTCCTCATGGCTGACCCACAGGCTGCCGTCGAGCCGTTCCTGGAGGAT
>JALZLQ010000075.1 GCA_030858605.1 Chloroflexota bacterium | reverse complement strand
CCAGGCCAGAGCGGCGGAGCGCCGCGCAGGTCGGGCGCGGAGTGCCGGGCAGGTCGGCCGGCGCAGGAGAATGCATTCCTCGGCCGGTAGAATCACGCGACACATCCGAGGAGCTCCATCCGTGTCTGACCAGGACCTGTCGCGCCGCGCCGTCGTCACCGGCGTCGGAGCCATCACGCCCATCGGCAACGATCACCCGACCTTCTGGCGCAATCTCGTGGCAGGGGTCAGTGGCGCCGGCCCCATCACCTCCTTCGATCCCGCCGGGTTCGATGTGCGCATCGCCGCAGAGGTCAAGGACTTCGATCCGGCCACGGTCATGAATCGAAAGATGGCCCGTCGCATGAGCCGTTTCATCCACTTCGGGATGGCTGCCGGCAAGGAAGCCGTGGCCGATAGCGGCCTCGATTTCAGTGACTGGACACCGGAGCAGCGCGATCGGGTCTCAGTAGCGCTCAACACCAGCGGCGGTGGTCAGGAACAGGTGACCGAAGGGGCACGTGTCCTGCAGACCCGCGGACCCGGTCAGGTGAGTCCCTTCGCGATCCCGGCACTCTCCGGCTCCATGGCCGCTTGCCAGCTCTCCATGGAGTTCGGCCTGCTGGGGCCGGTCATCACCCAGGTGGCCGCGTGCGCCAGCTCGGTGATCTGCTTCCAGGACGGTCTGCGCATGATCCAGCGCGGCGAGGTCGATGTGGTGCTGGCGGGCGGCACCGAGGCGCCGCTGCTGGCCGTGGCCTTCGCGGCACTGGGAAACATGGGCGCCCTCTCGCGCCGCAACGACGATCCTCAGCGGGCATCCCGACCGTTCGACCGGGACCGCGACGGATTCCTCTACGGAGAAGGGGCCGGGGTGGTGGTCCTTGAAAGCGCCGAGCACGCCCTCAAGCGCGGCGCCACCATCCAGGCTGAGGTGCTGGGGGCGGCCATGACCGCCGACGCGTTCCACATCTCAGCGCCCGACCCGACGGCACGAGGCGCCTGCATGGCCATGACCAAGGCGATGAAGGACGCGGGCGTGGCCCCGGACGAACTCGACTACATCGTGGCGCATGGCACCTCGACGCCGCTCAACGACGTCACGGAGACGCGCGCCATCAAGGCCGCGCTTGGGGCGCATGCCCATCGGGTTGCCATCAGCTCACCCAAGTCGATGGTCGGCCATCTGCTCGGCGCGGCCGGTGTCATCAGTGCCCTGACCGCCCTGGGCGCCATCCGCGAGGGTGTCATCGCCCCGACCATCAACCTGGACGACCCCGACCTGCCAGAGTGCGACCTCGACTACGTGCCCAACGTGGCTCGCGAGGCACGCGTGGACACGGCCATGATCAACGGCTTCGGGTTCGGAGGACAGAACGCAGTGGCCATCTTCCGCCGCTTCGAGGCGTAGAGCTCGCTGGCATGTGCGCGTCAGGAGTGTACGCATCACGATCCGCCGCCAGCGCCACTACTCCGGCCGGCGGCGCGGGACTTGGCGGCCTTCGAAGCGCTCGATCAGCTCCAACAGGTCGGGCGGCACGCGCATCACGCGTTGGGCGCTCAGATCGAACATGACCTGGACCGAATCGCCGTCCGCGACGGGTCGCGCTGGAGCCACCGACGAGCCATCGGACCTCAGCCTGTACTCCAGCCCGAACGACGAGCGGCTCAGCCACGAGACCCGACACTCACAGACGAGCGGCTCGCCGAAGAAGGCCGGCGCGCGCCAGGCGACACGAGCCTCGGCGATCAGGAAGGTGTGCCGCGCGCCCATCTCGCCCTGCCCGAAGGGTGTGCCGGCCATGGCGTGGTAGTAGCCCGCCCGCGCGGCTTCGAAATACGAGAGGTACACGGCGTTGTTGACGTGTCCCAGCGCGTCGGTGTCGGCGAAGCGGACCTCGATGGGATGCGCATATGGGAAGGACCCTCCCGGCGAACGGCTGCGCTGGCTCACGCGGCGATGATGACAGGAGCCCTGCGGACCGCTTCCTGGGTTCTCGCGTACCCATGGGTTCTCGCGTACCTTTGACCGCGATGACGAGGCGCGCCACATCCGTCGACCCGGATCCCCGACACTCGCTCGACGCCCGAGCGTCGCCGGACCACCGGACGATCTCGGCTGCGGGGGCGGCGGGTAGCGACGAGCGCAGTGCTGCGACCTCCATCGAACGCGGCCGGCCCTCTTACTCGTGGCGCTTCGGACAGGACCGCCGCCTCGAGATGGTGCGTGAGTTCGTGCCGCTGGAAGGTGCGCGCGTGCTCGACATCGGCTGTGGCATCGGCACGTACGTGCGCCGCTTCCGCCAGTTCAGCGACGACGTCCACGGTGTCGAGGTGGAGCAGGAACGGGTAGAACAGGCCAGGCGGGAGCTGCCCAACATCGTCTGCGGCAAGGGCGAAGCGCTGCCCTACCCGAACGATCACTTCGATCTCGTCTTTGCCAACGAGGTCATCGAGCATGTCGATGACGACCGCAGGACGACCGAGGAAGCCGTGCGGGTCACCAAGCCCGGCGGTCACATCGTCTACTTCGCCCCCAATCGCCTCTACCCGTTCGAGACGCACGGCGCCTACTTCCGTGGCCACTACCGCTTCGGCAACATCCCGCTCATCAACTGGCTGCCCGACCCGTTGCGGGACCGGTTCGCACCCCACGTGCGCGCCTACACCGGCCGCGGTATCCGCCGGCTGTTCCGTGAGCTGCCCGTACAGCTGGTGCATCACCGGGTCATCTACCCCGGCTTCGACAACCTATCGGCCAGGCACCGACTGATCGGCGGAGCGCTACGCCGGGGCCTCTACACGGCCGAGCACACGCCCTTGCACAACTTCGGCCTCTCACACTTCCTGGTCGTGCGCAAGTACGGAAGCGACGCGGCACCGATAGGCGGCTGAGCTCCAAAGTGCCTGTTCGCGATCAGCCATCGGCAGGGTGACCCTCCCGAGCGCGGCCGACCAGTTCGGGAGCGAACCTCCCGCCAGCGCCAAGCTTTAGGACGGCGCTCCTGCAGCCAGAGCCACGGGTCGACCGCCGCGACCTCCGCGCCCAGCTCCGGGCCTCGGGTCGAAGCGCCGCAGGCGCAATGAGTTGAGCACCACGCTGACCGACGAAAGGGCCATCGCACCGGCCGCGAAGACGGGGTCCAGCAGGATCCCGAAGAACGGGTACAGCACGCCCATGGCCACGGGGATGAGCACCACGTTGTAAGCGAAGGCCCAGAACAGGTTCTGGCGGATGATGGACAGCGTCCTGCGCGAGAGGTCGATGGCCGAGACCACCAGCCGTGGATCGCCGCCCACCAGCGTGATGTCGGAGGCCTCGATGGCCACGTCCGTGCCGCTGCCGATGGCCACGCCCAGATCGGCCTGGGCCAGCGCCGGCGCATCGTTGATGCCGTCGCCCACCATGGCCACGCGGCGGCCGCCGGCCTGGAGCTCCGCGATCCGCTCAGCCTTACCCGCAGGCAGGACCTCCGCCATGACGTGTTCGATGCCCACCGCCCGTGCCACAGCGTGAGCCACGGCCGAAGCGTCGCCACTCACCAGCCAGACCTCGAAGCCGCGCGCGTGCAGAGCCGCCACGGCCTCAGCTGCCTCCGCGCGAATGGGGTCGCTGACCGTGATGAGGCCCAACGCACGCCCGCCGCGCGCCACGAAGATCGGCGTCTCCGCGTTGTCCGCTCGCTGCGCTGCGGCGTCGCCAAGAGCGTCCACATCCACGCCATGGCTTGCCATGAGCCCGCGGTTCCCGACCAGGATCGGTTCACCAGCGATCGAGCCGGTGATCCCCTGCCCAGCCACCGAATCGAAACCCTCGACGGCCTGCAACGCCACGCCTCGACGCTCAGTCTCGGCCATGACGGCGGCTCCCAGCGGGTGTTCCGAGCCGCGTTCCATCGAAGCGGCGGCAGAGAGCAGCTCATCCTCAGTAACGCCCGAGGCCGCGACCAAGGATGCGACGGCCGGCCGGCCCATCGTTAGCGTGCCGGTCTTGTCGAAAACGACGGTGCGGATCTTGTGGGCGATCTCCAGTGCTTCGCCGCCGCGGATCAGGATGCCGGCCTCCGCGCCCTTGCCAGTGCCGGCCATGATGGCCGTCGGCGTGGCCAGACCCATGGCGCAGGGGCAGGCGATTATCAGCACGGTGATGGCACTCACCAGGGCGAACGTCAGGCGCGGCTCGGGGCCGAACAGCATCCAGACGCCGAACGTCAGTGCTGCCACGACCAGCACGATCTGTACGAAGTAGCCGCTGACCACGTCGGCCAGGCGCTGGATCGGCGCCTTGGATCCCTGCGCTTCCTGGACCATGCGCACGATCTGCGCCAGGACCGTCTCCCCGCCGACGCGCGTCGCGCGGAACAGGAAGCTGCCCGAAGTGTTGATGGTGGCCCCGATGACCTCATCGCCGGGACCCTTCCCGACCGGCATGGATTCACCCGTGAGCATCGACTCGTCGACGCTCGATCGTCCATCGTGCACCACTCCGTCCACGGGGATCCGCTCGCCCGGGCGGACCCGAAGCAGGTCGCCAGCCTGGACCTGGTCGATGGGGATGTCCGTCTCGGTGCCGTCGGCGCCCACCACTCGGGCCGTTCGCGCCTGAAGGTCGAGCAGGGCTCGGACCGCTCCAGCAGTACGTGTCCGCGCACGCGCCTCCATCCAGCGGCCGGCCAGGATGAAACCGATGATCAGTGCGGACGTGTCGAAGTAGGTGATCGGCTCCACACCGGCACTCATGACCGAGTGGGGCCACATGGTGAGCACTACGCTGTACACCCAGGCTGCTGAAGTGCCCAATGCGACCAGCGTGTCCATGGTCGCGCTGCGGTGCTTGAGCGCCCGCCAGGCGGCTCGGTAGAAGCGGCCGCCGGCCCAGAACTGGATGAAAGTGGCGGGCCACAGGACGAGCTTGTTGAGCTCCTCCATCGCGATCGGCCGGTTCGGCCAGAACATCAGCGCGAAGATGCCCAGCGCTACGACGATCGACACCAGCGCCCGGATGCCAACGTCCTTCAGTTCGGCGGCCTTCGCTCGATCCTGCTCGGCCAGCTCGGCGGCCGCGCCGTCACTCGCTTCCGATGCTGCCCGACCGACCGCCTCAGGGCGCACGTCGTAGCCGGCAGCTTCCACGGCCTTGACCAGGTCACTCCGTCCGGCGCGCTCGGGATCAAAGGAGACGGTCGCCCGCTCCGTGGCCAGATTGACGCTCGCCTCAACGACGCCATCGGTCTTGTTCAGGAACCGCTCGATGCGGTTCACGCACGAGGCGCAGGTCATGCCCTCGATGGGCAGGATCAGGAGCTTGGGCTGAGGAGACTCTTTCATACTCCCCGGGAGTATATCAGGGCCGGGCAACAGCTGGGGGTCTTGGACCACGGTCCATCAGGCCTACTGGCGGGTGATCGGCCGGATGGCGAAGACGCCCATGACCATGGGCGTGTGCGGATCCCTGCAGAGTTCGAGACCGACGTCACCCTGCCGCACTAGGTCTGCGATGAACTGGGACTCGCGCCCCGGCAAGCCGAGATAGACGAGGCCGGAGGGCGTTTGCACGGCCGTTACATCGTCGGCACCGCCGTTGAGCTCGAAGCGACGCCGCAACTCATGCATGGGCACGTACGGGCGCGACTTGATGAAACGACGGATCTGGGCGAAAGTGCAACTGGGACCCTTGTCGTGCGACCGGCTGCCGTTGACCGCCCGAGCGCCCGAGCCGTTCTCGACCGGCGCGTGGTCGGTCGCGACGAGGGGGCCATGGGGCTGCGTGTCGCCGCTTGCCGCTACCTCGCCGCTTGCCGCTACGTCGCCGTGGGGCGCTCCATGGACGTGGTTGATGCGCTCTCCCGGCATCACGCCGAATGCGGCGGGCGCCGGCGCAGTGGGCGGCTGCTCGGTCTGGCGCGGCGGTTGCTCGACGTGCGGCGGCGATTCGGAGGTGCCTGCTGGCCGTCGGGCTTCGTAGCGTGAGTTCGAGCGAGTCGGGCGCGGCGAGCCTGACGCAGCACCGTGACGGCGAGCGAGGCGACGGCTCATGGTTCGGTCTGAGCGAGAGCCCTGGCGAAGACCTGTGTTCCCGATGCTGGGCGCCGCCGTGCGCTTGGCCCGGTACGACTGGTCTCGGCGGTGGGCGCCCACCGGATGTGATGTTCGGTCATGGCTCTGAGGGCGTCCGATGGGGACGTCGAGCGCCGATGATACACCCGCCCGCGGCCCGACCGGCTCCTCGCTGGGAGACTCGCGGGATCAGACGCCGCTGACGATGGCCAGGGAACGCGGCAACGAGTTCAGGATGTCCGGACCCTCGACTCGGCAGACCACGATGTCCTCGATGCGGGCGCCGTAGCGGCCATCGAAGTAGATGCCCGGTTCGGTGCTGAAGCAGTTGCCCTCCACCAGCGGCTCGTGATTGCCGCTCACCAGATAGGGGTCCTCGTGGCCCTCCAGGCCGATGCCATGGCCGGTACGGTGGATGAACGCGTCGCCGAATCCTGCCTCCGCGATCACGTTCCGCGCGGCGGCGTCCACCTCCTCCCCGGTGGCGCCCACCACGGCCGCTGCGCTGGCGGCCGCCTGCGCACGCTCCAGGACCGAGAACATCGTCCGGTACTCCACGTCCGGTCCGCGCGACTCGTCGCCGCCGGTCGGCCACAGGGTCCTCGTGATGTCCGAGCCGTAACCCTCGATGCGGCCACCGATGTCCAGGACGATGGGCTCGCCGGCCCCGATCACCCGGTCGGACGCACCGTGATGCGGTGAGGCGCTGTTGGGACCGCTGGCCACGATCCAGAACGCGGCGTCGTCGTGACCCTCCGCGACCAGGCGCTCGCGCACCTCTCGGGCGACATCTGCCTCTGTCCGGCCGACCAGGCGACCGGCGCAGATGGCGGCAACCGTGCGATCGGCGGCCTGGGCGGCGCGGCGCAGCAGCCCGATCTCCTCCTCGTCCTTGACCGCGCGCAGGTCTGACAGCACGGTCGAAGCCAGCCCGTATTCAGCCGCGGGCAGTCGGGCCTGTATGGCCAGCAGGAAAGCCGCCGCCAGTCGATCCGAGACAAGCAGTCCGGCGCCCCGCCCCGCCGCGGCCTCCACGCCGCCCTGCCGGGCCACAAGATCGACCGGGTCGTCCGTCTCCTCCCATGAGGCCAGGTCGACCACTTCGTGCTCCACCCCGACGGCAGCACGCGCGGCGCCGACCTCCAGACGGGGCACGACCAGCGTTGCGCGCCCAGAAGCGGGCACCATCAGCATCGTCAACCGCTCCAGCGGCATGGCCTCATAACCGATGAGCCAGCGCAGGTCCGCGCCGGGACCGATGAGCAGCGCGCCCACTTCCCGTTCCGCCACGACCGACTGGGCACGCTCCAGCCGCGCGGCGTACCGCTCCGGAGCGATGGAACGGCTCATGCGCCACTGCCCACCGATCGCTCGGCGGCCAACCAGCGCTCGATCACGCCTGGGCCGTCCGTGAAGAGCTTGGCGTAGGAGAAGACGCGCTGGGCCCCGGCCGCGAGTGCCGCCTTGCGAACCGGCTGATCCTCGTGCTGCGCCACGGCGATGACCGGCAGCCTGGCCTCTGCCACTCGAGCAACAGCGGCCGTGCCGTCGTAGCGACGCCCGCCCAGGTCCACGATGACGCCGAGCAGGCGGGTGCTGGCGTCGACCGATTCAGCTTCAGCGTCCGCGGCCAGCACCGTCGCCAGCTGCTCCATCGTGGAGAGCCGTGCGGCCCCTGCGCCGGACCGTTCCACGGCAGCGACCAGGCGTGTAGCCCAGATGAGATCGTCGGCCAGGACGGCGACCGTGCCGCGGACGGCGATGGTGCCGCCGACGGCGCTCGAGCCCTCAACCAAGGAGATGATCGATGTGGCGCAGCAGGTCGCGTGCAGTGGCCACGCCGACCGGCCGGCCATCCTCCACCAGGGGCACGTGCCGGAAACCGCCAACGGCCATCTTGTGCAGTGCCACCGCCACGCTGTCCCCTGGACGCAGCATCACCGGATCAGCTGTCATCACATCGGCCACGAG
>JALZLQ010000073.1 GCA_030858605.1 Chloroflexota bacterium | reverse complement strand
GCCTGGAGCAGTTTGCCCGCGGCCACCTGGCCCCGGGGCAGCACCACCACGACGTCCAGGCCGGCATGCGCGCCGTACGCGGCAGCGGAGGCGGCGGTGTTCCCGGTGGAGGCGCAGATCAATGTCCTGCTGCCCTCCTGCATAGCCTTGGCCACGGCCAACACCATGCCCCTGTCCTTGAACGAGCCAGTGGGATTCTGGCCCTCCACCTTGAGGTGCAACATGGGGCAGCCGATAGCGCGCCCCAGCGTGCGGGCATGAACCAGCGGGGTGGAGCCCTCGCCCAGCGATAGGAACGGCGTGGCCGCGTCGACCGACAGGAAGGCCTTGAAGCGCTGGAGCAGCCGCGGCCGCGCACCGGCACGTGACTGCTGCTGGCGCAACTGCCGAAGGACCTCGCTCATCCGCATCGGGCGAGCGTATCAGCGCAGAGGGAGCTGCATGGCCGCTCGGCCACTCACATCGAGGCGCAGCCTGCCCACACGGTAGACTCGCCGCCGTGCGCGCGACGACTGCCCCTCCGGCTCCCATCGACACTCCGGCACGGCCGCCGGGACGCGTCTTCAGCGGCGTGCAGCCATCTGGCTTGCCGCACATCGGGAACTACCTAGGCGCGTTCCGGAACTACATCGCGATGCAGGAGGCGCACGATGCCATCTATTGCATCGTGGACTACCACGCGCTCACCACCACGCACGACGGCGATCTCGTCCGACGGAATACGTACCAGATGGCGCTCGGCCTGCTTTCGCTTGGGCTTGATCCCGAGAAGGCCATCCTTTTCCGCCAGTCGGACCGTCCCGAGCACGCTGAGCTGGCGTACCTGCTCTCCACGGTCGTGCCCGTCTCCTGGGTGGAGCGCACGCCGTCCTTCAAGGAGAAGAAGCGCGACCAGCCCGACGACGTGAACCACGGCCTGCTCACCTATCCCGTGCTCCAGACCGCCGACGTCGCCATCTACCACGCGAGGTACGTGCCGGTAGGTCGGGATCAGGCAGCGCACCTTGAGCTGGCTCGAGAGACCGTCCGGGCCTGGAACGCGCGCTATGGCGACTTCTTCGTGGAGCCGGAGGCGGTCTTCACGGATTCGCCCGTGGTGAAGGGCACTGACGGCGAACGCAAGATGTCCAAGTCCACCGGCAACGTGATCGAGATCTTCGCGGACGAGGAGGTCATCCGGAAGCAGGTCATGAGCATGGTCACGGACAGGCAGCGCATCCTGCGCACTGACCCCGGCCGGCCGGAGGTGTGCAACGTGTGCCAGTTGCACCGCTTCTTCGGCGATGACCATGAAGTCATCTGGGAGGGCGAACGCACGGCGCGCACCGGCTGCGTGGACACCAAGCGACTGCTCTCCGATCGCATCCTGGGGTCCTTCGGGGAGGCTCGTGAGCGGCGACGCGCACTCGAATCGCGCCCGCGCTACGTGGAAGAGGTGCTACGTGCCGGGGCCGAGCGACTCGCGCCGATGGCACGAGAGACGATGGGAGAGGTCCGCGCGAGGATGGGGCTCGGGCCGCAGCCACCCACGAGCTAGACGCCGGGCATCGCCGCGCCAGCTAGCGACGCCGCCGCGCTAGACTCGCGGCACATGGCCAGTTCTCCACTCCTGCCCGAATCGGAGCGCCGGTGGCTCCACTCGCTGCTAGTACTCGGCACGTTCGTGCTGGGCTTCCTCTTGCTGGGCATGGTCGCCGAGGTCCTGATCTTCTTCAGCGACGTCCTCTTCATCCTGGTGATGGCCTGGCTGCTGGCCTTCGTGCTGTCGCCCATCGTCTCGGTCATCCTGCGCGCGTTCCCCACCCTGCCGCGAGGCCTTGTGACCATCCTGGTCTACATGGTCCTGTTCTTCGGTCTCAGCGTCGTCGTCGTCATGGCGGCACAGAGCCTGGCATCGTCCATCGCCGGCTTCATCACCGAGCTGCCCACGCTCAACGCGCGCCTGCCAGAGATCCTGGCGCCGTGGCAGGAGCGTCTGGCCGGCCTAGGCCTGAACGTCGACCTGGTAAGCACGGCCGAGACGGCGCTAGCCGGCCTGGCCAATCTGGGCGGCGACCTCGTCAGCCCCCTGACCGACCTTGCCCTGGCCAGCCTGGGGGCCATCGGCACCCTGCTGCTCATCGTCTTCCTGTCTCTGTTCATCCTCATCGACAAGGACAGCATGGTGGCCTTCATGAACCGGCTGATCCCGCCGCGCTGGGCGGACGAGGCGCGGCTCTTCCAGACTTCCGTGGCCTCCTCCTTCGGCGGGTTCATGCGCGGCCAGGCCATCCAGGGCCTGATCTACGCCGGTTTCGCTGTCGTCACGCACCTTGTGCTGGGCCTCGACTTCATGCCCGCCTCGGCAGCCTTGGTGGGCCTTCTGCAGGCCTTACCCTTCTTCGGGCCGTTCGCCTCGTGGGCTCCACCGGTGGTCGTCGCCGCACTGACCAACCCAGGAGCGCTCCTGCCCGCACTCATCATCATGGCCGTGGGCTGGTTCATCGTGATGAACATCGTCCAGCCGCGCGTGATGGCCAGCGCCGTGGGCATCCATCCCGTGGTGGTCCTGGCCTCCGTGCTCATCGGGCTGAAGCTGTACGGCGTGACCGGCGCCATCTTCGCGGTGCCCGTGGCGGCGGTCATCTCAGCGTTCTTCTTCTTCTATCTCAACCGCAGCGGCGGAGGACCGCGCGACGTGACATCTCGTGCCGCGCGACGAGTCGAGGAACGCGAGGGCCGCAAGGTCCGCGTGCCAGCCGCCCCGGCCATCGCTCGCGGCGATGCTGCCGCCGCATCGGGTCGTGCTGCAGATGCTATCCACGACGGTCCGGTGTCGCGCTCCGCGACAGGGACGACCCAGGACCCGGCCTCCGATCCGGCGCCATGACCGACCAGCGCCACGATCCGGGGGCACGCTCGGGACCGCCCGGGTCATCGACCGGGGGTGACGGCCAGCGCGAGCGAACCCGGATCGAGGGGCGTGCCATGGACCGCGACCTGGGCGAGCCGCTGGCGGTCGGCGAACGCAAGGCGCGCGCTCCGCGTTCTCGATCCCTTTCGCCAAGGCCGCTCAGCGAATGGACGTCCCGACCTCGCATCCTGGTCACCAACGACGATGGCATCGAATCCCGGGGGCTGCTTGCGCTCGCCCAGTCGCTCAAGCCCATCGGTGACGTGTACGTGGTGGCGCCCGAGACCAATCAGTCGGCGGTCGGCCACCAGAAGACCTTCATGCGCCCGCTGCGCGTTCGGGAGCGCACCCTGGCCGACGGGTCGGTGGGCTGGTCGGTCGATGGGTCTCCCACAGACGCCGTGAGCCTCGCCTTTCTGGGCTACTTCGAGATCGGCTTCGACCTGGTCGCCTCGGGCATCAACTACGGCGCCAACCTGGGCGACGACGTGACCTACTCGGGCACGGTCAGCGCGGCCATGGAAGCGGTCATCAACGAGTGTCCGGCCTTCGCCATCTCGCAGGAGTACTACGAGCATCCCGACTTCCTCTTGGCCAGCCGTATGGCCCACCTGGCCGCGACCAACATCCTGGAACACGGCCTGGCGCCCGGAGAGCTGCTCAACATCAACATCCCGGCCGTGGCGCCCGAGGACTGTCAGGGCATCGAGGTCACGCGCATGGGCAAGCGCATCTACCAGGACGAGCTCATCGAGCGGCTCGATCCGCGCGGCATCCCCTACTACTGGATCGGCGGCCCGCCACCTTCCGGCGTGGCGGAAGAAGGCACGGACTTCGCGGCCGTGGTCAACAAGCGCATCGCCATCACGCCCATCCACCTGGACCTCACCGCGCGTCGGCTCCTGTCACGGCTCCAGAGCTGGCAATGGGAGCTGCCGGACGAGGTCACACCGCCTGCGGCGCATGCCGACACGGCCGCCGACGCTGCCCTGGACGAGGTCGTCGTCTCGCAAGCGGAACCCAGCGCCGAGCGCCGTTGAGGCTCACGCCGGTATGCAGAGGCGCGACACGGCGCCACAGGGAGGGTAGCGGTCGGGCCTCGGCCGTGGCCACGCGGGTGCGGGTCGCCTCGCGTTGCCACGCGGGTGCGGGTCGGGCCTCGGCCGTGGCCACGCGGGTGCGGGTCGCCTCGCGTTGCTTGCGCGGTCAGTGCGCCTCGCGTGCTTCACCGTGACGCCACTATCGTCCTCGGAGCCACTTCTCGACCGATCCAGCGAGGAGTATCTCCCGAACGTTTGATTCCGAGACGGCTTGTGCCGCGGACTGACAGCACTATCGTCGCCGAGCGTCCTTTCGCGGCCTCTCACGCGAGTCATCAGGCGAACCGCTCGTCCAGGCGCAGATACGGCCGCGATCTGACGATAGTGGCGTCCAACCTTGCTCAACGTCGGGTAGGGAGCGTGCCTGGGGGGCCGATCCCGCCGGCACATGACGCGCGGCGTCGCGTTGCCGGCTTCCTGACGATAGTGCCGTCGATCCGGGCGTCGCTTGCCCGGCGCGCTCGACATCGCCTCACCTCGCCGCGACCCGACTCCACCCGTGCCGCGCCGCGTCAAAACACCGCCGCGACTCCCCTCGCCGCGACCCCACGGCCCATCGTCAGGGCTGGCTCACAACGGTCAGCGGACCGTTGGAGGTCTCCGCCCTGATCTGCACCTCGGGAACGCCGTTGTCCGTGCTCACCCCGCTGAGCGTGTTCTCGCCCACCGTCAGAGTCAGGAAGTTGCTCGCGACGCTGGCGTTCGAGGTCTTTCCGTCGATGGCGAACTCCGCGTCCGAAGGCAGCAGCACTGATAGCCCCGCGTTCGAGGTCCGGAACAGGTGGAAGCCCGGATCGAGTGTGCCGCTGAAGCTGAGTGAGCCGTTGGATGTCTCGGCTGTGACCACGACATCCTCCGCAGCCACGATGTCGAGCTCTCCGTTGGATGTGCGCAATTCCAGCCTGCCGCTGGACTCGGTCACGGTGAGTGGCCCGTTGGAAGTTTCCGCATCCACGTTCTCCGCATCCCGGATGGTCACGCCGCCGTTCGAGCTGCGAGCGATGATCGACCCCGTCACGTTGGCCGACTCGATGCGGCCGTTGGAGGTGCGCAGCTCAAGCGATGATCCGCGGGGAACGGAGAGCTCGATGTCCGCGCCGCTGTTGCCCAGGCTGATGGCAGCGTCGTTCCGCCGCACCGCGATGGTCACGCGTGTCTCCTCCCGGACGATGGAGAGCTCGACGCGTTCCAGGTCGCGTTCCGCTTCCTCCTGGCTTCGGCCGGAGCCCCGCTTCACGACACGAGCTTCGATGCGTGAGTCCCCCCCGGTGATGACGCTGATCCGGCCGTTGAAGGTCTCGACCAGGATGCGCGTGCCGTCGTCGACCTCCAGCGATTCCTCGAGCGTCTCGTTGGCCAAAACGGTGCCGGTCATGGCGCAGCCACCCGCCGCGAAGGCCAGGGCAAGCAGGACGATCAGCGCGACGAGCCGCCTCATCGCCATCCCGGCCGTCGCTTCCAGTCGGCGACCACGATGCGCGCTGCGTTCTGGCCGGGCCAGCCGGTCACGCCGCCACCGGGATGCGCGCCCGATCCGCAAAGGTAGAGGCCATCGATGGGCAGTCGATAGCTGGCGAAGCCGAGCAGCGGCCGCCACGCGAACCATTGATCAAGAGATGGCTCGCCGTGGAGCGGGTGTCCCTCCGTCAGGCCGTGGTCTCGCTCCAGGTCGAGCGGAGTCAGCACTTGACGGGCGACCACCTGCCCGCTTATCCCCGGAGCGACCATCTCCAACTCGGCCATGACGCGATCACCCAGCGACTCGCGATCCGCGTCCCATCCGCCCTCACGGCGGTGGTACGGCGTGCCCTGGACGACGACGCTCATGACATGTCGCGCCGGCGCACCTTCATCGACCAGGGAGGGATCGACCAGCGATGGGATGGTCGCCTCCAGGACCGGGTGTTCGGCGACTCGCCCAGCCTTTACCGCGTCAGCGGCTCGATCCAGGAGGGTGATGGACGAGGCCAGGACGATGCGACCGCGCAGCCGCACCCTGGCCTCGTCGGGGTCCGTGAACCCATCGAAGCGCGGCAGGTCGGCCAGGGCAAGGTTCACCTTGGCCACCGAGCCTTTGAGTCGAAGGTTGCCCGCCTGCCACCCCAGATGCGGCCCGAGCAGGGCGGGGTCGAGCAGCTCCAGCAGGGTCCGCTTGGGATCAAGCCCGGAGACGATCATCACGGCCTCGATCTCCTCTCCGCTGTCCAGGATCACTCCGTTCGCCCGGTCGCCGCGCGTCCTTATGGAGCGCACCGTGGCGCCAGTACGGATCGTGACACCGGCCACCTTGCCGGCTTCGGCCAGCGCTTCGGACAGGGCGCCGGGACCGCCGCGAGCGAAGACCGTCTCGCCTGCGGCGCCCTCCCCTGTCCCGGCCGTGTCTGCCAGAAACGTCTGCGTGGAACCGGCATCCCGCGGCCCCAAGGCTGAGTAGCGCACGCCGCGCCACGCGAGCGCGGCGCGCAGTCCATCGTCCTGGAACCAGTCCTCCAGGTGATCGGCGATGGGCATCGGCAGTACGCGCAGGAAAGCCCGTCCGTCCTGTGTGCCGAGACCGCGGTACCCGAGGCCGAGGCGAAGGGCACTCAAGGCGACCCCGACACCGGGGCGGGACGGGTCGGGCGGTGTCGTGGCCATGAGTCGGGCGAGAAGGCCAGAAAGGGCGCGCGTCTGACGGTCGAAGCGCGGATAGGCGGCAGCGTCGGGATCAGCGTGGGGTGGCAAGCCGACGGAGCGAAGCTCGGAGACCGTGCGCTCGGAATCGCCCCACAGCGTGAGCGGCGGACCGTCTGGGCGCAGGGTCACGCTGCGGACCGCCGGTGCGACCAGCCGGAGTCGATGAGCACGCAAGCCCAGGTCGCGCACCACGGACGGACGCAGCCGTCCCACGCTGTGAGCCAGGAGCGGCACGCGCACGCCGGGCATCAGTTCAGAAGTCGCCGCGGCACCGCCGACCTTGTCATGCCGCTCCAGGACCAGGGTTCGAAGGCCCCCTCGGGCCAGATACGCGGCGCACACGAGACCGTTGTGCCCGCCGCCGATGACGATCGCGTCGTAGCTGCGAGTCGTCGCGCCACTCGCAGCTCTCCCGCTCGCCGTCGCGCCACTCGCAGCTCTCCCGCTCGCCGCGGCGTTCAAGCGGCCGTCCGCCGGGAGCGCAGCACCTGGAGCGCCGCGATGCGGCCCGGTGCGCCCATGATGCCGCCACCGGGGTGCACCGCCGAGCCGCACAGCCACAGATCGCGGATGGGCGTCCGGAAGCGCGCGTGGCCGGGAACGGGACGGTTGAAGAAGAGCTGCTCCAGGCTCAGCTCGCCCTAGAAGATGTTGCCTTCCGTGAGCGAGAACGTCTGCTCGATGTCCAGCGGCGTGAGCACCTGGCGGCCCACGATGAGGTCACGGATGTTCGGGGCACGCTCAGCGATGACGTCGATGACCGCGTCACCGAAGGCTTCTCGCTGCGCGTCGTCCCAGGTCCCCGCCGCCAGGTGATACGGCGCGTACTGCACGAAACAACTCATGACGTGTTTGCCGGGCGGGGCCATGGACGGGTCGACCAACGTGGGGATGATCACGTCCGTGTATGGCCGGCGACTGAAACGGCCATCCTTGGCGTCGATGTAGGCATCTTCCATGTAGTCGATGCCGGGCGAGAAGCTGATAGCGCCGCGCAGGTGCTCTCCGGGACCGGGCAGACAGGTGAAGTCGGGTAGTCCCTCGAGCGCCAGGTTGACCTTTCCGGACGAGCCCCGGAAGCGGTAGCGGCGGACCTCATCGGTGAACGTGGGATCCAGCGTCTCCGGCTCGAGCATGCGCAGGAAGGTCTGGTGCGCGTCGGCGCTTGAGAGGACGACCCTGGCCCCGATCTCCTCGCCCGACTCCAGGATCACTCCCGTGGCCCGACCGTCGCGGACGTTGATCCGGGCGACCGGCGCCTCGGTGCGGATGGTGGCGCCGTGGGCGCGCGCGGCGGAGGCGATCGATTCGCTCACCCCGCCAGTGCCGCCGCGCGGGATGCCCCAGGCGCGGAAGGCGCCGTCGATCTCGCCCATGTAGTGATGCAGCAGGACGTAGGCGGTGCCCGGCGACCTGACGCCCAGGAACGTGCCGATGATGCCCGAGGCGGCCATGGTCGCTTTGAGCGGGTCCGTCTCGAACCACTGGTCCAGGAAGTCGGACGAGCTCATGGTCATGAGCTGGATGAACGCCGTCTGCTGCCTTCGGGGCAGTCCCGCGAAGGTCCGGGCGAGTCCGCCGAGCGGCAGCAGGTCGCGCGGGTCGGGGCGGATGGTGTCTGGCGGGACTGCGGAGAGGATGGGCTTGATGAAGCGCGCCATCTCGACCATGAGCAGGCCGTACTCCTCGTACGCCTCTGCGTCCGTGGCCGACCAGCGGCGCAGCTCGCGCATCGTCTGGGCGTGGTCGTTGGTGCGCCAGAGGTAGTCGCCGTCCAGCGGCGTGAAGGTGCCGTCCAGGGGCAGGATCTCCAGGCCGTGTCGCGGCAGCTGCAAGTCGCGGATGATCTCCGGGCGGAGGAGGCTCACCACGTAGCTGGCCACGCTGAAGCGGAAGCCCGGCACGATCTCCTCGGTGACCGAGGCGCCGCCCAGCACGTGCCGCTTCTCCAGGACGAGCGTGCTCAGCCCCGCGCGCGCCAGGTAGGCGGCACTGACCAGCCCGTTGTGCCCTCCGCCGATCACGATCGCGTCCCAGGTACGCGCCACGAACCCTCCTGATGCCACTCGCCCGACTGCCGGGCGGCCCGCGGGGGATGCTGCCCGTTCCCAAGATCGCACGACCCAGGCGACGCTTCCCGGACGGCCGCGAGTCTACGCGACCGGCGGCGTGGAGCGACCGCGACCCCTTCCGCCGCCCCACGCCGACGCGCTCCGACGCTGACGTTCGGCTGAGCTTGTGCGAGCGCAGGATACGCCCGGCATACTGCGCGCCATGACCGTCGGTTCCCCTTTCGATCCTCGCACCGAGCCGCTCAACGCCAAGCGCCAGTGGCGTGAGTGGGCCGGCTTCCTCGCGGCCAGCGCGTATGCCGCCAGCCACGACATCGAGTACAACGCCATTCGCAACGCGGCGGCGCTCATCGACGTCAGCCCGCTCTTCAAGTACCGCGTCAGCGGTCCCGGTGCCGTCGCGCTGGTCGACCGCGTCATTACCCGCGACGCCACCGGGATCCGTCCCGGCCACGTCATCTACACGCCGTGGTGCGACGAGCACGGCAAGGTCGTGGACGACGGGACGGTCGCTCGGCTCGACGATGACTCCTTCCGCTGGACAGCGGCCGACCCGCAGCTCCGCTGGCTGCGCATGAACGCCCGTGGCCTGGACGTCACGATCGAAGAGGACAGCGAGCGAGTCGCCGCCCTTGCCCTGCAGGGACCCCTGTCGCGCACCGTTTTGGAGGCCGCCACGGCGGCCGATTGGTCGGATCTGGGCTACTACCGCCGGCGATCCGGGAAGGTCGGCCGGATAGCCATCGACGTCAGCCGCACCGGCTACACGGGCGACCTGGGCTACGAGCTGTGGGTCGATGTCGGCGATGCGCCAGCGCTGTGGGATGCGCTGATCAAGGCAGGCGCCGCCTACGGCATCCGGCCGGCGGGCATGCTCGCTCTGGACGTGGCGCGCGTGGAGGCTGGCCTCATCCTGCTGGAGGTGGACTACACCAGCTCCAGACATGCGCTGATCCCAGAACAGAACTACTCGCCTTACGAGATCGGTCTTGGGCGGCTGGTGAACATGGACAAGGCGGCACCCTTCGTCGGTCGTCGGGCGCTGGAGAAGGAGGTCGACTGGGGCGGTCCTGCGCGCCGACTGGTCGGACTGGATCTCCACTGGGACGACCTGGAGCGGCTTTACGGCCGGCGAGGCCTCTCGCCGACGCTCTCCCCGGCAGCCTGGCGTGAGCAGGTCCCGGTGTACGCCGGCGCGCGCCAGGTCGGCCGTGCCACCAGCGGGACATGGAGTCCCGTGCTCAAGAAGAACATCGCGCTCGCTTCGGTGGATGCCGCCCTGGAACCGGCAGGCTCGCGGCTGCAGATCGATTGGACGGTGGAGGGGTATCGCGGACGCATCGGGGCAACGGTCGTGCCGATGCCCTTCTTCGATCCACCGCGCAAGCGAGAGTGATCGCCGGGGCCTGATCAGGTCGATCGGCCCATCTCCCTCATGTGCCCATCCGAAGTGAAGATATGACGACGATTCGTTTCCCGTTGCGCCTCGGTCCACGCCAACGCTGGCTACTCCTGCCGTGGGGCGTGCTGCCAGGCAACGCCTGGGTCCGGCTCGAGGACGATCAGCTTGTGGCGCGCTTCGGCTTCTTCAGCCTGAGAACGCCGATCGCGAACATCGTGCGCTGGGAGATCAGCGGTCCGTTCCGCTGGTTCTCCGCCCTGGGGGTGCGACGGAGCATCCGGGACGCGCGGGTGACATTCGGATCGAGTGACCATGGCGGTGTGCGGCTGGACTTCCGCGAGCCGGTTCGCTTCGCGCGGCTGCTCAAGCCGCCCGCGCTGTACGTGACGGTCGACGACCTGGAGGGGTTCGCCGCTGAGCTGGAACGGCGCGGAATCCCGGGCACGGACGCGCGCCGCTAGGAAAAGCGCTCCGTACCTTTCTCCGGCCGACCAATGTGGTAGTGTCACACACTCTTTCGCACACGCGATAGCTCGGGAGCATCCATGGCCCTGACGCGCACCAACGTGACCCTCCCCGAAGAGCTGATGCGGGAGGTCGATGCCTTGGCCGGTCCCCGCGGCCGAAGCGCCTTCGTGGCTGCAGCGGTCACATACCAGGTCAAGCGGGAGCGACTGCGCAAGGCGCTCGATGAGACTCGCGGAATCATGGTCGGGACACCCGCTGAGATGACGCCGGATGAGGTCATCGCGTGGGTGGACGAACTACGCAGTGATGACCGCGACCCATGGGCCTGAGCTACATCCTCGATTCCACGCTGTTGATCGACTACGTCAATGACATCCCGTCCGGTGTGGAGACGGTCCGGCTCATCTTCGACCAGGCGGCGATCCTCTACACCTGCGATGTCGTCACGTGCGAGGTCCTCTCCAAGGGCGGTCCTCGGGAGATCGCATCGTTGACCAACCTGCTTGACGCACTGGAGTACGTCGCGCTCGATCCGGAGGGCGCTCGTTGGGCGGCGACGGCACGGCGCGAGGGCCGTGCGCGAGCCGGTGCCCGCAGCCTGGCCGACGCGCTGTTGGGTGCCGTGGCCTGGCGGATCGGGGCGACCATCGTGACGCGCAACCCGCGCGACTTCGAGCGCATGGGCATCCCGGTGCTGCGCTACGGGACGCCACTGCCCTAGCGGCGCCGCCTACGATGGCAACGTGACGGAACTCCACGAAGTCCTCGCCTCCCCCCGAGGTCGATCCGCGTGACGTGACCGCGGTGCGCGGAGTCCTGGGCGACTATCGACGTACTTTCCCTGACTCTTCATACTCCGCCTACATCCGCATATGATAGGTCGAGGATATGGCGAACATCGTCGGTGAACGATTCCAGATCACCATCGACAAGCGGGCCCGCGAGAAGCTGGGCATCCAGCCCGGCGACCGTGCCGTCGAGTGGGTCGAGGACGGTCGGCTGGTCATCTACTTCATGCCCAAGCCGCATTCGCGGTCGTTGCTGGGCATCCTGAAGGAGCCCGGGCAGGAGAGTCGACACGTCGACATCCAGGCGGAGAAGGAAGCCGCTTGGGCGGCGCGGACCGCGGAGATAATGGAGATCCTCGAGACGGACAGCCGGCGGCATCGCGAGCGGGCCGAAGAGACGTGACCGAACGCGTCTTCTGCGACAGCGGGGTCCTCATCCGATACCTGGCGGAGGACGACCTCCCGCGCGCCATCGCCGCGTCGGAGCTGATCGATGGCGAGCGCCGCCTGGTCGTCTCCACGGCGGTGCTCTTCGAGACCGTGCACGTGCTGAGGACGCAGCA
>JALZLQ010000056.1 GCA_030858605.1 Chloroflexota bacterium | reverse complement strand
CGTCGATCGAGCGTGAGATAAGCCGCGCCGCCCGCACGGGTCGCGCCTTCTGTCTCCTGATGCTCGATCTGGACGACCTGAAGATGGTCAACGACACCTACGGCCATCCCGTCGGCGATCGAGTGATTCGGGCCATCACCGAGGTCATCCGTCGGTCCGTCCGGGAGACCGACCTGGCCGCCCGCTACGGTGGCGACGAGTTCGTGGTGGTCCTGCCCGAAACCGAGTCGGGCGGCGCGCTCACCGTCGCCGCCAAGCTGCGCGTCGACATCGCGGCTCTCGTTCTGCGCGTGGACACAAGGACCATCCGCACCTCCGTTTCGGTGGGCCTGGTGTCCTATCCGGAAGACGGCGTCACCCTGGAGCAGCTGATGGCGTCGGTCGACGCCGCGATGTACGAGTCGAAACGGCGTGGCAAGAACCAGATCGTCGGCTATGTGACCAGGACCCAGCGTGTGCCGACCACGGACCAGGCCGGCGCGGGGCACACGGCCGACGACGGGCGCGCTGACGACGACAGGCGCACGGCCGCGGACAGGGCGAGTGCCGGTGCCCCACGGACCTTCCGAGCGCGAGCGGCGCCGCCCTGGGGGACGTTCCGGCCGGAGCCGGAGATCGTAGAGCGCCAGGGCAACGGCGGAGGTGTCGGTCAGCAAGCGACGGACATCGACTCCGTGGATGAGGCGGACCGTCTCCGATAAGCCTGGGCGGCACTCGGTGTAGAGTCTCCCGATGGCCGAAGAGCACGACCGGCCGGCGTACCGCTTCGGAACTCGCGCCATCCGCGCGGCCAGCGTTCCGGCACCGGTACATCAGGTCCCCACCGCTACCCCCATCTACCAGACGGCGACCTTCGGCTCCGCGGACCTGGCGGAACTGGGCGACATCCTGGGCGAGCGTCAGCCTGGCTACGCCTACTCTCGCATCGACAATCCGACCGCAGCGGCGATGGCTGGAGCCGTCGCCGACCTGGAGGGGGCCGAGGCAGGCTTCGCCGTCGGTTCGGGCATGGCCGCGATACACGCCGCGGTGGCCTCGCTGGCCGGTGCGGGTGATCGCATCGTGTCTACACAGGCGGTGTACGGCAGCACTCGTACGCTCTTCTCTCGGGTCCTGCGCCGCTTCGGCGTCCAGACCGACTATGTCGACCCGATCGACCTCGATGCAGTCGAGGTGGCCCTTGTCACTGGCGCCAAACTGCTCTATCTGGAGACCATCTCCAATCCCACCATCGTCGTGGCGGACCTTCCCCGCCTGATCGAGATGGCACACCGACACGGCGCGCGGGTGGTCGTCGACAACACCTTCGCCTCGCCTTACCTCTGTCGGCCCATCGAGCTCGGCGCCGACCTGGTCGTGGAGTCGGCCACCAAGTGGCTGGGCGGTCACTCGGACGTGATCGCCGGCGCCGTGGTGGGCAGCCACGAACTCATCGACGGCGTGCGCGAGATGCAGACCGACGTGGGCGCGATCGTGGCGCCCTTCAGCGCGTTCCTGGTCCTGCGCGGCATGGAGACCCTGCACGTGCGGATGGATCGTCATAGCCAGACTGCCCTGAACCTGGCGCGCTACCTGGAAGCTGACGTTAGCGTGCACGCCGTGTTCTATCCGGGTCTCCCCAGCCACCCGCAGGCCGAGGTCGCCCAACGGCTGCTTCGCGCGGGCGGCGGGATGCTGGCCTTCGACCTGGGCGAACGTGCCGCCGCGGCCGCATTCCTGGACGCCTTGCGCATCCCGCCGCGCACCGCCTCGCTGGGTGCTGTCCAGACCATCGCCGTGCACCCACCCTCCACCACGCACCGACAGTTCGATGAGGCTGAGCTGGTCGCCTCCGGTATCCCCCCGGGTCTGGTGCGCCTTTCCGTCGGGTTGGAGGATCCGGAGGATCTCATCGACGACGTGGCGGCCGGCCTCGCTGCGGCACGGGCGGCCGTTCCCGCGTAGGGTCCTCTCATCGCCACCGCAAGCCTGGGTACCCGCCGCACCGTCGCCCGCAGCGATCCGTTCTCTCGAATGGGGAGAGCCATCTGGCGCACGCTCACGAGCGTCCGTTTCGCGGTGCTGCAGATCACGCTGCTGGTAGTGGCCGGGCTCATCGGGACGCTGGTCGCTCAGTTGCCCGCCTCCGCGCTGCGCGACCCTCAGGGTTACGCCGCCGAGATGGCCCAGATGCACCAGCGCTACGACGCGCTGGACCTGCTGGGCCTGCAGATCGGTCCGGGCATGGTCGATCTCTTCGAGCGGCTGGGATTCTTCCGCGTGTTCAATGCCCCCTGGTTCGTGGCGATGCTCTCGCTGCTGGTGCTGAGCATCTTCATCTGCACGCTGGATCGCACGCCCAGGCTGTGGCGCGGGGTGCGTCGCGTGACCGTGCAGCAGCCGCCCGCGTTCTTTGACCTGCGACTGGCGGAGAGGGCGCGCTTCGACGCGGAGGCCCTGAGCTCGGAGCAGGTCGCAGCGGTATTGCGCGGCAAGCACTACCGCGTGCGACGCCTGGACTCCGAGGATGGCTCGGTCAGCTGGATCTACGGCGATCGCAATCAATACATGAAGATGGCCACCCTGCTGACGCACCTCGGCCTCATCCTCTTCCTGGCCGGCGGAGCGGTGACGGCGGCCTTTGGCTTCGAGACGGTCATCTTCGTGGGGGAGGGCCAGACGGCGCCCGTCCAGGCAGTGGGGACGCCCGGCAACCTGCTGGTCAAGAACATCAGCTTCGAGGCGCCGCGGCGTCCCGATGGAGCCTTCGAGGACTTCCGTACGGACCTGGCCGTGTACCAGGACGGACAGCAGATCGCCCGCAAGACGATCCGCGTCAACGACCCACTCGAGGTCCAGGGCTTCTTCTTCCACCAGAACACCTTCGGCCCCAGCGCCGACATCGACGTGCGTGACGGAGACGGCCGGCTGGTATGGACCGGACCGGTCATCCTCGCGGGCGAGGTAGCCGGCCTGTCACAGGGGTTCCTGACCATCCCTGGGTCGCCCGTCGGCATGCTGCTCTTCCTTCAGTCCGACTCGGCCGGCCGGCCGCTCCTGGCCATGACCGGCCTGGGACCCACTACCGCGGATGGCTCGAGCGGCATCATCTTCAACGTACGCCTGGGGGTGGGTGCCACGTCCGATCCGGCGGACACCGCCGGTTATGCCGTGACCTGGACGCGGCCCGGTGAGTGGACCGGCATGGTCGTCAAGAACGATCCCGGCGCGCCCATCATCTGGACCGCCTTCGGCTCTCTCATCGTGGGTCTGATGCTGAGCTTCTACTTCCCGCGCCGTCGTGTCTGGGCGCGTGCCAGTGGATCGGCGGGCATGCAGCTGGCGATGATCACGGATCGTTACGTCAACGGTGAGCGGGAGTTCGCGGCACTCCTCGAGGAACTCACGGCGCGCAGTGGAAGGCGGCCGGATCGTGGTGCCGCGCCCGGCGTGAGCCTCTCACCCGGGCATGACCAGCCGCTGGCGAAGGGCGCCTGACGATGCCCACTCTCATCGAGGTCTGGCAAGCGGTGTTCCCGGCGGCCCGCGCTCTGGCAGAACCGCCAGCACGAGAGGTCGGTTGGGTGCGCGTGCTCAAGCCGCGTGTCCCGGCTTTCGACGCCCTGGAGGCCGCGGACCTGGCCATCCTGCCCATGCCTGCCCTGCGCGAGCTGGCGGCGTCGACAGAGGTGGCGGCGGCCGGCGTGGTCGAGGCAGTGGCACGAGCAGCCGGCTCCGGTGTGCTGGTCATCGGAGCGGACGCCGATGAGTCCCTCGCGACCGAGGCCCTGGAGCGCGCAACCGCGCTGGGACTAGGAGCGTTCCTGCTGGGCGAGTCCGAGCCGCAGACGCTGGAACGCTCCGTCATCGGATTCCTCGTCAACGGCCGAGCGGAACTGGAGCGACAGGCCAAGGTGCTCGAGTCCGTCCTGGAGCGACTGGCCCTGGAGGGTCGTGACCTGGAAGCGCACACGGCGGCCATCGCGCGCTTCCTGGGCCGCGCTGTCGCGTTGGAGCGCCCGCGTGGCCGGCCCATCGCCATCCACGCGCCGATCGATGTCGAGTCCGCTGCCGCTGCCGCTGCCGCCTACATCGCTCGCCCGCGTAGCGCGGCCCTGCGCGTGCGCCTGCCTGACCCAGCTGGAGACGCCGGGGCGCTCGTGTTGCTGGGACCAGCACCACCCACCGAGCTGGAGCGAGTGGCGGCGCAGCGTGTCGCCGGGCTCCTGGCACTTGAGATGAGACGGGGTGCGATGGCGGGGGACGGGTCGGACGGGTCTCGCTCGGCCACCCGCCATCTGCCCGCAGAGGGGCCACCCTGGGTCTCCCTGGTAGCGCGGCAACTGCATCTCGATCGACCGTCCAGCGTCGAGGAGCGGGACGAGCTGCGCGCTGAGATACGCCGTCTGGAGCCCGGTCGTCGGCTGGCGCTGCGCGGCGACGCGGCCAGCCTGGAACTGCGCGTGGTGGCCGTGGCCGATGAGCAGGATCCGTTAGGTCTGAACATCGCAGCGCGCGTGGCCTCCCTGTCGGGTCGCCCGGTAGCCGTCTCGCGGCCCTATGCCGAGACGGAACAGCGTGCCCTGGCAGAGGCGGAGGCACGCGCGACGCTGGAAGCGGTCGAGGCCCTGCGACCCGACGAGCTGGCAGGCGCCGTGCCCGCCGACCAGGAGCTGATCGTCTGCCGCGCGGATCGGCTGGCCGCTTACCGTCTGCTGGCATCGCTCCACGACGTGGCCGACGGGCAACGACAGGCGCGCATCCTGCTGGCACCGTTGCTCGACGGACGCCCCGCCCGTGTGCAGGAGGGACTCGACACGCTCCGTGCCGTGCTGGATGGGGCGGGCGTGGCCGACGCAGCGGCGACCTTGCGCGTTCACCGCAACACCCTGGCCTACCGCCTGTCCCGCATGGAGGAGCGCACCGGTTGGAACCTCGAGGATCCGTCCCTCCGGTTCGCGCTAGGGATAGCGGTGCGGATAGTGCAACATGCACAAGAGTCTGCTGCGATGGAGCCCAGTCTTGCCCATCATGTCTTACCCGCGGACCGCTAGACTCCGGTTAGTGGTGCGATCGGCCCAAGAATCTGCTTGGTGGCCGTCACAGTGCCGGATGGTCGGCCGTCCGGGAAGGGAGATAGGGGTTGGTCATCGAGATCGAATCGAAGGATCCGCTTGCCATGATCGAGGCGGCCAAGGAAGGCAACATCCGCTTCGTGCAGCTTCAGTTCACGGACATCATCGGAGCGGTCAAGGCGGTTACCATCCCGCTGCATCAGCTGGGGGATTCGCTGAAGCATGGCACCTGGTTCGACGGCAGCTCCATCGAGGGTTTCACGCGGATCGCCGAGAGCGATCAGTGGCTGAAGCCGGACATGGACACCTTCGCTGAGCTGCCCTGGCAGCCGGGACACGGCACGCTGGGCGCAGGACCGCTGGGCAGCCGCGGGACGGCCCGCGTCATCTGCGACGTCTACACGCCCAACGGCGAGCAGTTCGCGGGCGACCCGCGTTTCGTGCTGAGGCGCCAACTGGATCGAGCCAAGGCGCTGGGCTATGTCTGGAACACCGGTCCGGAGCTGGAGTTCTTCCTCTTCCGTCGCGACGAGAAGGGTGACATCGCGCCGCTGCCGCACGATCAGGCCGGCTACTTCGACTTCAGCACCGACCTGGCCGGTGAGGTCCGGCAGGACATGGTCAACGCCCTGGAGGCCTTCGGCATCCGGGTCGAGGCGGCGCACCATGAGGTTGCGCCCGGCCAGCACGAGATCGACTTCCAGTACGCCGACGGCCTGCGCACGGCGGACAACGCTCTGACCTTCAAGTTCACGCTGAAGGCCATCGCGCAGCTCCACGGGCTGTACGCCACGTTCATGCCCAAGCCCATCTTCGGCATCAACGGCTCAGGCATGCACGTGCACCAGAGCTTCTACTCGGTGGCCGATCAGCGCAACGCCTTCGCCGACCCGGAGAACAAGTACGGACTCTCCGACGTGGCACGCGCCTATATGGCCGGCATCCTGGCGCACGCCCGCGGTATGAGCGCCGTGCTGGCGCCATTGGTCAACTCGTACAAGCGGCTGGTTCCGGGCTACGAGGCACCGACATACCTGACCTGGGGCCGGACCAACCGTTCTGCTCTCATCCGCGTGCCCAAGGTCTCACCGGGTCGCTCCATCGAAGCGACGCGCGTCGAAGTCCGCTGTCCTGACCCGTCGTCCAACACCTACCTGGCCTTTGCCGTGATGCTGGCCGCTGGCCTGGATGGCGTGGAGAAGGGCATGGAGCTGGCTGAACCCGTAGAGGAGAGCCTTTACGCCATGGACGCGGCGCGCATCAAGGAGAAGGGCATCCGGGAGCTGCCCGGCACCCTGGGCGAGGCCATCGACGAACTGGAGAAGGACGAGGTCGTGTGTGCCGCCCTGGGCGATCATGTCCTCTCCCGCTTCATCGACGCCAAGCGCGAGGAGTGGGACGAGTACCGCATGCAGGTCACGTCCTGGGAGATCGACCGCTACCTCGATATGTTCTAGGGGCGGGCTGCCGGTCCTGCTCCGGGAGCTCCCGTCGCTGAGTCGGGTCGGGACATCACGGCAGCGGGGGGCCAGCGGCTCGCCACGATGCGCTTCGGTCGGACGCGCTGATCGCCTGTCGTGGGCGCACGGAATGAGTTCCCGTACTGCGACCCCGTCCCCAGCAAAGCCTGCGATCGCCGGGCCGTTGCGCGGGCGCCAGTCACCGTCCCGTTCGGTGATCGTGACGGATCGATTCGTTTCGGCGTGACCCGCGCGACATCCGGGTCGGGCACGAACCCACGTCGAGACGACCGGCGACCGTCGGCGTCAGGCTGCGACGTCACGCTCGAGCGACCTGACGGATCGGCCGTGGCTCGGCGCACGGGGCCGGGTAGGGAGCCGGTCGAGGTATGACGCGGCCCCGCCGGCACACGAACTCGGGACTCTCTGCGAGGCGCGTTCCTGGGCTCGACATGCCTCGGTCCGTGGGGCCGTGCACCCCGACCGCAAAACCGAGGGCGAGTGGATACGCCACTTGACCATATGTATCCCACACCACAGGCGACGATGGGAGATGCCGGTAAGGTGGGTCCATGCACCTACCTCGCCCTCGGATCATCGGACTTGGTGGCGGCGCCCTCCTGGGCGCTGTGATCGTCCTGCTCGTGGTGTTCGCATCTGCGTGCTCAGGTCCTCGTCCGGCGGCCGGCGACCCCGGGCCGACACGGGCGGGATCGGTCCTCCCCGAGGCCGGCTCGTCCCCGGCGGAATCGCTCCTGCCCAGCGCGAAGCCGTCCTCGCCGGGTTCGTTGGCCGATCTCCGCGTATCCACGGCCGGGTGGCGTACCGACTTCACCCGCTCCAACGTCGACCTCGGCGAGATCATCGGTGGAGGACCGGGCAAGGACGGGATCCCGGCCGTGGACGAGCCGCGCTTCGAGTCGATCGGCGCCGTCGCCACCTGGCTGTCCGAGGAGGCCCCGGTGATCGCGCTGGAGCTCAATGGTGAGGCGCGGGCGTACCCGCTGGCCATCCTGATCTGGCACGAGATCGTGAACGACACCATCGCCGGTGTGCCGGTCGTGGTCACCTTCTGCCCGCTGTGCAATACGGCGCTGGTGTTCGAACGCACGGTCGACGGCGTCACCTTTGACTTCGGTACCACCGGTAACCTGCGCTTCAGCGACCTCGTGATGTACGACCGGCAGACCGAGACCTGGTGGCAGCAGGCCACCGGCCGGGCCATCGTGGGCGAGCTGACGGATACGCAGCTGGTGTTCCTGCCATCACAGATAGTCTCTCTGGCCGACTTCGCGGCTGCCTACCCCGCTGGGACTGTCCTGAGCCGCGATACGGGGAACCCCCGTGACTACGGCCGCAATCCTTATCCTGGCTACGACCGTGCCGACCAGGCACCATTCCTGTTCGAGGGAGTGGTCGACGGCCGGGTAGCACCCAAGGAACGAGTGGTCACCGTGGATTCGGCTGACGAGGCGGTGGCTTACCCCTATTCCGAGCTCCGCAAGGTGGGTCTCGTCAACGACCGCGTGGCGGGCCAGGCGATCGTGGTCATATGGGAGTCTGGTACCGCATCTGCGCTCGACGCGCCACTCATCGACGAGGGGCAGGACGTTGGATCGACCGGCGTGTTCTCGCCCGAGGCGGACGGCCGGTCGCTCACCTTGCGCCGGGTGACACCCGACGCACCGATACGCGATGTCGAGACGGGCTCGACCTGGGACGTCACCGGAAGGGCGACTGACGGTCCCCTCGTGGGAGCTCGCCTCGAGCCGATCCCCCACGGCGATCACTTCTGGTTCGCCTGGGCAGCCTTCGAGCCCTCGACGCGCATCTGGACCGCGGCCGCCGCAGGCTCATCGTCGGACGTGGACTCGCCGCCCCCACTGCCTTGACCGTCGCCTTCCGCGTCGCCGCATGGTCTGATCGAGCGGTTGCCGGTGCAGGTGGCCGGGCTGCCGCTCCAAGCGGTGGAGATCGACGTGGCGGACCTGCTGCGCAAATACCTTCCGATGATGGACCTCGAGGATCTTCGATCCGTGGTGACATGGTCGGGTGTCAGCCCGGAGCAGTTCGAGCTGACGAAAGGCGCGGCGACGTACGCGGCTGGAGCGACGGTCACCATCAGAGCCGCCGGCACTCTTGGTTCGCCTGCCGCGGGCGATCAAGCGTCGAGTCGCGCCGTGCTGCTCGCCGATGCCGTGTACCTCATCACATCCGCGGACCCGGCACTGCTCGCGGCCGCCCCCTAGACCATCAGCGAACGAGACCGCTGATGGTACGCCGCGCACCCCATGGACTCGCACCCGGCCTAGAATGGACCGATGACCGTGGCAGGCGCTGAGGCGCTCAGCGAGAAGCTTGGCCTGCTCCGTGAGCTGGATCTCTTCCGAGGCTTGAGCCACGCCGACATCGAAGCCATCGGGCACTCGACCACGATGACCCATTGCCGCCCCGGCCAGCGCCTCCTGTCGCCCAGCGATCCAGCCGATCGGATCCACATCGTCAAGAAGGGCCGCGTGCGCGTGTACCGGGTCACCCCGGACGGCAAGCAGCTGACGCTGGACATCTACGAGCGGGGAACGATCCTGGGCGACATGCGCATGCTGGGCCAGGACCGGCTGCCCGAGGCATATGCCGAGGCCATCGATGACGGCGTGATCTGTACGCTATCGCCTGAGGAGCTGCGCAGGCTCGTCGAGCGCTATCCGAGCATCGGGGTGAACGTCATCCGGTATCTCGCGAGCCGGCTCCACGAAGCGGAGCGCGAGCTCGAGGCGATGGCCTACCAGCGGGTGGACCAGCGGCTGGCGCGCAAGCTCATCGACCTCGGCCAGCGCTTCGGGATCCGGACCGTCCGCGGTACGCTCATCCAGGCGCGCCTGACCCAGCAGGAACTAGCCGACATGATCGGCACGACGCGAGAGACGCTCGCCCACACATTGGGTGACTTCCGTCGTGAGGGTCTCCTCACCACGGAGCACCACCGGGTGGTGATCCGCGATGCCGAGCGGCTGCTGGGCGTCGCTCGTGGCGATCCCGGTCAGCCCCGCGAAAGCTGAGGTTGGCTTCTCAGGGTCCGCACGGTCCGATCCAGATAGAGACCCAGCAGCGACCCGAAGACGAACGTGTGCGCGATGAACTGGATCACCGGATCGGTCCCGTCGGGGAACCAGCGCCAGCCGCCGATGGGCGCGATCACGTAGAAGTTCACCAGCCACATGATCAGGCCCGCAAGGCTGGTCCACGCTACGAGGGCGATCGTGCTGGACCGGATCGGGGGGACTAGCCCCGCGGCCACCGCGACGCTCGCGCCGAAGATGACGGACAGCATCATATGGATGGCGATGCCGGCGCCTCCTGCCTCCAGGAGCGACGTGCTGCTGGGCTCCAACGCCTGGCTGCCGAGGGCGATGCCGCCGATCATCCGGAGGGGCATGAAGAACGCCTCGCCGCCCATCTGGACCGTGGCCATGACCATCTCGAACAGGGCGAAGAGGAGACCTGCCAGCAGCCCGCCGATGGCGCCATGCTTCGCCCACCGGCCAAGGTCGGCCCGGTCGGTACCGTGGACCCCATCGGCGGGATCGGTCTGCCTCGTACGCGTCTGCATCAGAGCCTCTCAAAGCGATGGTTGGTGGAGCCGAGGATGACGCCTTGCTCGGGCGACGGATGTGATGGAGGCTACAACAGAGCCTCGATATCTCCTGCGGGGAGCGGGCACCTCCGGCCTGGCGCAGACACCTCGCTAGACCCCTTCGGCGCGTGTTCCCATGAGTTCGCCGCCGTCGACGCCGATGGTGTTGCCGGTCATCCAGTGGAGCCGTGGTGACGCAAGCGCCACGAGCGCCTCGCCAACGTCCTCGGGTCGCGTCAGTCGGCCGCCCGGGTTCCGTGACTCGGCAGCCGCGCGCAGCTCCTGGTGGCCGGGGATGCGGCGCAGCGCGGGCGTGTCTGTCAC
>JALZLQ010000055.1 GCA_030858605.1 Chloroflexota bacterium | reverse complement strand
GCGCCGGGACGGCTGGCGCTGATGGCATCAGCGATCTGTACGATGGGGGCCTCCACGCAGGCGTACTCGACCTCCTGGTGATGGGCGGCGATGGCGTTCACGACCTTCATGGGCAGGTTGTGGCGCTGTGCGATCGCTGCGCCGATGGCCGCGTGGGGACCCTCCACCTCGTGGTCGACAGCCTTGCCGATGTCGTGCAGCAGGCCGCCGATCTTGGCGATCTGGACGTCCGCGCCGACCTCGCCGGCGATGACCGCCGCCAGTCGCGCCGTCTCCATCACGTGCTTGAGCACGTTCTGCCCATAGCTGGTGCGGTACTTGAGGCGGCCGAGCAACTTGATGATCTCCGGCGGGAGGCCCGGCACGCCCGTGTCGTAGGCGGCGGCCTCGCCAGCCTGGCGCATGATCAGGTCGACCTCGGCGGCAGCCTTGGCTACCACCTCCTCGATGCGACCTGGATGGATGCGGCCGTCCTGGATGAGCTTGGTAAGGGCGAGACGCGCGACCTCACGACGGACCGGGTCGAAACCGCTGATGAGCACCGATTCGGGCGTGTCGTCGATGATCAGGTCGATGCCCGTGGCCAGCTCCAGGGCCCGGATGTTGCGCCCCTCGCGGCCGATGATGCGGCCCTTCATCTCGTCCGATGGGATGGGCACCACCGAAACGGTCATCTCCGCGGTGTGGTCGACCATGACGCGCTGGATGGCCGTCACTACCACGTCGCGGGCACGCTCCTCGGCCTCTTCACGGGCCTTGCGCTCGATGGCGCGAGCTAGCTTGACCGCGTCGTGGTCGGCTTGTTCCCGAACCGCGTCCAGCAGGCTGGCGCGGGCTTCCTCGACGGACATCTGACCGACCAGCTCCAGTGCGGCGACCTGCTCCTGGCGGGCACTCGTCAGCTCATCGCGCTTGGTCTCGAGCTCCTGCTCCTTGCCCAGGAGCTTGCGGTTGCGCTCCTCCAGCATGTCCGTGCGCTGATCGAGTTGCTCGTCGCGCTGAAGTAGCCGTCGCTCAAGGTTGGAAAGGTCGGCGCGCTTGGCTCGTGCCTCTTCCTCTGTCTCGCGCTGTAGGCGGACCTGCTCATCCTTGGCCTGGAGGATGAGCTCCTTCTGCTGGGTGCGTGCCTCGGCCACGATCCGGCCGGCCTTGTCCTGCGCCGCCTTGATCGATTGAGAGGCCAATAGTCCACGCGCCAGGAATCCCAGTACAAGCCCGCCCGCCACGGCCGCGATGGCCACGAGCACGACCGCCTCGATCATGATCTCTTGCCTCCCGTCCAGCGTCCGCTGGAGGTACGTGTTGCGGTTCCGGATCCAGTTCAGCTCGCTCTCTCCGGGTACGGCGACAATGCGTCGGTCGTGCCGAACGAGCAGAGGCCGTTCCGCGGTCGCGGGTCGGGCATCCCGGCCGTTGGGGCGGGGAACGGCGCTGTCGAAAGTCTCGCCGAAGCCTACTCGCGTCTCGCTTAGAGCGTCAAACGCAGCCGATGCGGCGGCGCCGCATCACTTGAGAAGGCGTGCGCTCACTTCCTGGCATGTCTGCGGATCGAATCCGTTGCGCGCCAGCAGCGCGTAGGCCCGCTGCTGACGTTTGCGAGGATCCGCGTCGCGCAGAAGGGTCTCACGTCGCCGCTCCAGCAGGCGTTCGGCAGCGGCGCGATCCGCAGAGGTCGGCTCGGCAGCAGCTGACTCGGCCCCGTCATCCGCCGGCGGCTCCCGGGCACGGTCAGCCAGGGCGGCGACGATCGTGTCGCGATCGATGCCCTTGAGGGACAACTCGCGACGGAGCGCATCCTCCCCGCGCGGCCGCGAGCGATCGCGGCTCTCGATCCATGCCCGCGCGAAGCCCTCGTCGTCGAGATAGCCCATCTCTACCAGACGCTCCAGCACGCCCTCGACCAGCTCCTCTCGGTAACCGTGGTGGATCAACCGTCGCCGAGTCTCGTGCACCGAGCGCGGCCTCACGCCGAGGAAGGTCGCCGCCGCTTCCATGACGACCCCAGGGTCATCGACCGCGGCGTGCCGCGCCCGGCGTTCGGCGGGGTCGGAGCGGCTACGGGCCACGACGTGTCCAGCGTGCTGCGGGAGTCACCCCGGCGGGTGGGGCTGCGGCAACACCAGAGCCCAGATGTCACGTGCGACGGCGTCCAGGCCGGCCGGCTCCTCATCGAACCACTGGCGAAATGCCTCGTGGACGATCCGCTCGACGTCTTCCGCGGATACGGCCGCCCCGAGTCGAGCCACGATGGCGGTCGTCTCCGGGTCGTACTCGTCGAGCGGCTCAAGTTCGGGATCGAGCTCCTCCAGCACGACGCCCATCGGGTCATGCCGCTCCAGGATGGAGGCGACCTCGTCGTAGAGATCCGCAGCACGACCAGTCACGACCGACCTGATCGTGCCGCTGGTCCTGGAGTGGCGGGACGGATCACTCCGCCTCGCTGATGCCCTCGACCGGCACGGCGATGGTGGCCACCTTGCCGCGGATCTCCGTCTCGAGCTGCTGCGTCACATCGCGGTTCTGGCGCAAGAAGTCCTTGGCCTGCTCACGACCCTGGCCCAGTCGCACGTCGCCGTAGGTGAACCAGGCGCCGGTCTTGGCCACCACATCCGAGGCGACACCGACATCCAGCAGGCCACCTTCCTTGGAGATGCCCTCGCCGTACATCACGTCAAATTCGGCCATACGGAAAGGCGCCGCGACCTTGTTCTTGACGACCTTCACCCGCACGCGGCTGCCGATCGAGTCCGTACCCGACTTCAGGGTCTCGATGCGACGGATGTCCAGCCGTACGCTGGCGTAGAACTTCAGGGCTCGTCCACCCGGTGTGGTCTCGGGGTTGCCGAACATGACGCCGATCTTCTCGCGCAACTGGTTGGTGAAGACGAGCGCGGTGTTGGAGCGGCTGACGGCGCCGGTCAACTTGCGCAGGGCCTGGCTCATAAGGCGTGCCTGGATGCCCATGAACGAGTCACCCATCTCGCCCTCGATCTCCGCGCGAGGCACCAGCGCGGCCACCGAGTCCAGCACCACGCAGTCGACGCCGCCCGAACGGATGAGGGTCTCGGTGATCTCCAGGGCCTGCTCGCCGGTGTCCGGCTGACTGACCAGGAGCTCATCCACGTTCACGCCGCAGGCCCGCGCGTAGGTCGGGTCCAGGGCGTGCTCCACGTCGATGAAGGCGACCGTGCCGCCTTTCTTCTGGGCCTCTGCCAGAACGTGCTGGCAGAGCGTGGTCTTGCCCGACGACTCCGGCCCGAAGATCTCCGTGATGCGGCCGCGCGGCAGGCCGCCAACGCCCAGCGCCAGGTCGAGCGCGATAGCCCCCGTGGAGATGGCCTCGACCTGCTGCCGCTCCGACGAGCCCAGCTTCATGATCGAGCCACGCCCGAACTGCTTCTCGATGGACAGGATGGCGGCATCCACCGCCTTGCTGCGCTCTCCCGTTGCCCGTTCCGTCTGATCCACGCCGTTGCGATCCGCGCCGGTCCGCCCGGTACCCGTGATGGTCATGCCTGGTCCGCTCCTTCCTAGGCTGTGACCGAGGGCCGGCTGACGACGCCTACTCCTCGCCCGATCCCTCGTCGACCTCGTGCCGCGGCTTGCGCTTCGGCTTGATGAGCTCCACCGATCGGGGCGGAGAGTCGAGCAGGGATTCGAGCTTGGCCTTGGGGCTCGCGGCCTTCGGCTTCTTCTTCGCTTCGCGGCGGGCGGGGACTCTGCCTGCCATGGCTCCTGGCGCCTCCACATGGCGTCACCGAGTATCGGCGACGCGTCTCTACCACGACTTCACCACGACTTTGCGCCAGCTTGCGTGTCACGTCGGCTCACCGGCGGCGTCGCTTGACGCCACTTGAGCCTGGAGCTCGCGTCGTAGTCGGGGGAACGTCCCGGCGGCCAACGCCGACCGGATCCGTGCCATGAAGTCTAGGGTGAAGGTCAGGTTGTGACAAGTCGCGAGGCGGTACGCCAGCAGCTCGTTGGCTCGGAACAGGTGCGCCAGATAGGCGCGCGAGAACGTCCTGCAAAGCCGGCAGGGACAACCCTCCAGGACCGGCGAGGGATCGTCCAGGAAGCGCGCGTTGCGCAGGTTGAGCCGTCCACCGGGCACCCATAGCGTGCCGTTGCGGGCGACCCGCGCGGGCAGCACCGAATCGAACATGTCCATCCCGGCGTCGACCGCGTCGAGCAGGTCCAGTGGCGAACCGAGACCCATGAGGTAGCGGGGCCGGGGATCGTTGCCCAGCCCCTGCGCCACGATGTCCAGCGCCGCTCGCCGCTGTGCCGCCGTCTCATCTCCGGCCAGTCCGCCGATGCACAGTCCGTCAAAAGGCAATGCCCGCATGAATCCCGTCGAATCCGCGCGGAGGTCAGGCTCCAGGCCGCCCTGGATGATCCCGAAGAGCGCCTGGTCCGGTCGCGCATGCGCCTCCAGGCAGCGTTCCGCCCAGCGATGCGTGCGCCCCATCGCTTCAGCGACCTGAGCGCGCGACGAGGCATGCGGCGGCACCGGCTGGTCGAAGCAGACCGCCACGTCCGCGCCCAGGGCCTCTTGCACCGCGATGGAGTACTCCGGTGTGAATCGCTGTGGCGAGCCATCCAGATGGGAGCGGAAGGTCACCCCGTCATCGTCGATGGTCAAGCGGTCACCCAGGCTGACCACCTGGTAGCCGCCCGAGTCGGTCAGGATGTTGCGGTCCCAGGCCATGAAGCGATGCAGGCCACCCAGTCGCGCGATGCGCTCATGCCCCGGCCGCAGGGCCAGGTGATAGGTGTTGGCCAGGATTATGGTGGCGCCGGCCTCGCGCAGATCGTCGGGATCGAGCGCCTTGACCGTGGCGTTGGTGCCCACGGGCATGAACTGCGGAGTCTCGACCACCCCGTGAGGGGTCACCAGCCGGCCTAACCGAGCATCGGTCGGCTCGATCGATGACGGCGTGGCGAGGATCTCGAAGGAGAGCGCACGCGGGCCACTCACGGGAGGTGCCACGGATGCCTGGGCGCTCACCCGCTGATCTGCGTCCGCTCGGCGCTGAACGCTGCGACCAGGATCGAGCCAGCCAGGTACAGCAAGGTCACGCCGATCGCCAGCTCGAGCGGTATGGGGGCGAGAAAGAACTCTTCCGGGCCCCCGCCGCCGATGGTCGGCGCGCGGGACAGCACGCTGTCGCCGATGCTGAACGGCAGGAACTGGAACCACTCCGGGCCGATAGGCCTCAGACCTTCGCCGAAACCGCGTCCCGACAGAGTCGTGACCAGCACCACGGTGGCCACGATCTGCTCCCCTATGAAGAGCACGATGCCGGTCACCACGCCCGCCAACTGACTGCGCAGCAACATGGCCACGGCGAAGCCGAGGGCGGCCCGCTCGGCAACCACCAGCGACCCGAAGAGCAGCGAGAGTCCCAGCCCTTCGCCGCTATCGCCGGCCAGTGGATCACCCACCGAGATGCCGGCCATCGCGCCGGCCATGTAGTTGAGGGCGATCCCGGCCGCGTAGGCGATGAGGATGCCCAGGACGATGAATACGGCCACGGCCAGGTATTTGATGAGCACATAGCGTGTCCGACTTTCGCCGCGGGCCACCACCACCCGGAAGACGCCCCAGTTCCAATCTGCGCCCGCGATGGCTGCGGCGTAGGCCACAGCCAGCAGGCTGCCCAAACCGAACACGAACTGGTTGATGAAGGCGTAGGCACCGGGGAAGCGGATGATGGCCGATGCACCAGTTCGGTCGGCACCGGCCGTGACGCCCACCAACAGCGAGACGAGTGCCATCAGGCCGATCAGCAGACCCAGTACCAGGTAGGACGCCCAACGGCGCCGAAGCTTCAGGAACTCCGCGGAGAGCAGTCGCATCAGCTTCTCGGTCGGGAGGGCGGTTCGGTCGTGCCGGGCCTGCCCCAACCGGGCGGTGGGCCAGCCTGGCCCTGGTCGGGTCCGGGCGGGCCGGTCAGTGCCAGGAAGACGGTCTCCAGGTCGTTGCCCGTCTCCAGGCCGCTGGCAAAGACCCCGCCTTGGGCAAGCGTCCGATTCACCTCTGCGGCCTGGTCTTGTGCCACGGGCACCGCCACCCATCGCTGTCCGCCTGGCCCAGGCGCTGGCGGTTCCACGGCGGGGGCCAGCGCAGCCAGGATCTCCAGGGTGCGGCCGACGGCCGCCTCAGGGACTCGCACCCGGACTCGCGTGCCTTGCTCAAGGATCGTCGCGAGAGGTCCCTCTCGCACCAGACGGCCCGCAGCGATGATGCCCACCACGTCGGCCATCAGCTCCATCTCCGGCAGGATGTGACTCGAGACCAGCACGGTCTTGCCCTGCGAGGTCAGGAAGCGCAACAGCTCGCGCATGGCCACGATCCCGCCGGGATCCAGGCCATTGGCCGGCTCATCGAGCAGCAGCAGCTCCGGATCGGACAACAGTGCAGCCGCGATGCCCAGGCGCTGCTTCATGCCCAGGGAGTACGTCTTGACCTTGTCCCCGGCGCGCTCGCGCAGCCCCACGAAGCCGAGGACTTCCTCGGCGCGGTGTTTGGGTGTGGGAGGTCCGGCGGCACCGAACACGCGCAGGTTGTCGCGGCCCGAGAGGTAGGGATAGAACGAGGGCTGCTCGATGAGCGACCCGACCCGGAAGAGACGCCGGCGATCACGCCAGCTGTAGGGCTGGCCGAACAGCTCGATGGACCCGGCGTCAGGCCGCGCCATGCCCACGAGAAGCCGCAAGGTCGTGGTCTTGCCCGAGCCGTTGGGACCCAGGAAGCCGTAGACCATGCCGCGCGGCACATGCAGGTCCAGCCCCGCCACAGCAGCACGCGAGCCGTAGCGTTTGACCAGGCCCTCGGTCGAGACGGCCAGTCCGTCCGTGGTTTGCGGCACGCTGGCACCCGGCACGGCCTCGGAGCTTCCCGGTGCGACCGTCATGCGAGCGTCCCCGACTCGCTGCGCCCCTCGCTCGTGATGCCGTCCCACAGCCCGGCGTCGATGCGCTCCGCCCGCCTGGGCGCCGGCACGTCATAGCCCAGGCCGCGCAGGTGGTCCCGCGCCCGCTCAGTGGCCAGGCGGCCCTGCGGTGTCCGGTCGAGGAAGCCCAACTGGAGCAGGAAAGGCTCGTAGACGTCCTCGACGGTCTCGACCTCCTCGCCGATCACCGCCGCCAGCGCCGCGCCGCCCACGGGACCCGAACCGAATTTCTGGACGATGGCCGCCAGGAGGCGTCGGTCGGTGGTATCGAGGCCCTCATGGTCGATGTCCATGGCGGTCATGGCGGCTTCAGCCTGAGCGGCCGTGATGCGTCCGTCGCCGGTCACTTCGGCATGATCCCGCACGCGCCGCAGCAGCCGGTTGACGACACGCGGGGTGCCCCTCCCCCGCTGCGCCAGCGTCGTCACCGCATCCGGCTCGATGGCCACGCCCAGGATGCCGGCCGATCGCTCGATGATGGTGGCCAGCTCGCTGGGGTCGTAGTAGTCCAGCCGGTAGACGGCCCCGAAACGGTCACGCAGCGGAGAGCTGATGCGACCTGCGCGGGTCGTCGCGCCAACCACCGTGAAGGCCTTCAGCGAGAGCCGCAAGCTGCGGGCGCTGGGGCCCCGGCCGATCATCACATCGATGCCGAAGTCCTCCATGGCCGGATAGAGGATCTCCTCCACGGAGTGGTTCAGGCGGTGGATCTCATCGATGAAGAGGACGTCGCGCTCCTCCAGGTTGGTGAGGATGGCGGCCAGGTCGCCCGGGCGCTCGATGGCCGGGCCGGACGTGGTGTGGATATTCACGCCGAGCTCGCGCGCCACGATGTTGGCCAGCGTGGTCTTGCCCAAGCCGGGTGGCCCGTAGAGCAGCACGTGATCCGCGGCCTCGCCTCTCTGTGACGCCGCCGTGAGCAAGATCTGGAGGTTCTGCTTGACGCTGGACTGGCCGACGTACTCCGCCAGCCGGCGGGGTCGCAGGCTCGTCTCGACCGTAGCCTCGGCCACGTCGAGGGGCTCCGGCGTGGCGACGCTCGCACCCTCATCCATCGGCACCGAGTCTAGCAGAGCCGGCACGTAAGCGAACGTCTGTTCGGTACGCCGTTCGGTACGCCTGGTCGGGAAACCTCAGGGGTTCAGATCCACGAAGAGAGCCAGGGCGATCCCGACACCCAGGAAGGTGAGGCCCAGCCCGCCCAGAAGCATGGGCACGAGCCAGAGGCCGAAGCGGCCGGCAAGGCGAGCGTTTCGGGGATCCTTGGGGTCGTAGCGCACGGAGACCTCCTGGCCGACCTGGAAGCGCGGCGGATTCGATCCCAGCTGATCGGTGAAAACGGAGTCGACACCTTCCGAGGTCGTGAAGGCGACCTGCGGGCGGTACGTGATGCCACCCTTACTGCGCCTGCCATGCATGAATGCCACGACCGTACCGTTGGTCGTGAGGGCCGTGGCCAGGAATCTCCGGGTGCGCACGAAGAAGAAGGCGGCCACGGCGAGCAGGATCGCTCCTGTCAGGATGAAGATGCCGCCGCCTAGCAGGCTCTCGGGATCCATCGACAGTGCCCTCCGCTCCCTAGGCGCCCGACCGAACGAAGTCTACTCGCGGCGGAGGGAGCGCAGTGCGGCCTTGACGCGATCCTCCAAAGAGGTTCCGGGCGGCAGTGCGGCGACCGCTCCCCTGGCCGCCTCGCGCGCTTCACCGGCGCTGTAGCCCAGGGCCTGTAGTGCAGCAACGACCTCCGACTCGGAGGCGCCCGGACCGGTGGCACCACCTGGCCCGCCTACCCCGCCGCCCGCCGTGGCCACCTTTTCCTTCAGTTCCAGGACCACGCGCGCGGCCAGCCTCTTGCCAACGCCGCTGACCGCCGTCAGGACCGCCTCATCGCCTTGCAGGATGGCCAGCTGCAGATCCGTCACGGGCCTTGACGCGATGATGGCCAGGGCGACTTTTGGACCCACGCCCGTGACCGTCGTCAGCAGCGTGAAGAAGCCGAGCTCCTCCGGCGTCCGGAAGCCGTACAGCGACTGGAGGTCCTCGCGGACCAGGTGGTGGATGTGCAGCTTCAGCGTCGTCTCGGGTCGGGCGGATGCGAGTGTGGGCGGGCCGCAGAACACCCGGTAGCCGACGCCGCCGACCTCCAGGATCAGCGAATCAGTGCCGACGGAGGACACGGAACCTTGCAACGAGGCGATCACCATCCGATGGTAGCCACTCCGGGCCGGGCTGCGGTGCCATCATGCCGCCGATGAACCTTCTACTTGAGGACCGCGACCGGGAGATGCTGGGCGGCATGGGCGGGGAAGCGACAGCACTCGCGATGCGCATCGTGGTGGCCATGGCCGAGGCGGCCGGTGCCGCGCGATTGATCGACATCACCGGCGCGCACATCGACGGGTGTCTCTACCACGGCCCGGTGGGCCTGCGATTCGCGGAGCGACTTGCCGCCGATGGGGCGCGGGTCCGAGTGCCGACCACGCTCAACGTATCCGCGGTGGACCTGTTGCACCCAGCTTCCGTGCGGCTGGCGGAGCCGATGCGCTCCGAGGCGCGACGCCAGATGACGGCCTACGAATCG
>JALZLQ010000302.1 GCA_030858605.1 Chloroflexota bacterium | reverse complement strand
ACACCCAGGCGGAGCTGGCTGTCACGCTGAAGCCACTGGAGACCTTCGAGGAGGCGCCCCTGGCGGGAGGCACGCGGGCTCACGGCGAGGTCATGGTCTCCAGCCTGGCCACCATCTACAAGAAGCTGCGCCTGGAGACCAACGAGAACCTGGGCTGGGGCCGCATCCACTTGCCCGAGATCGAGCTGCACACCACGGCCTACTGGCTGGCGGTTGACCCTGGCGCGGTCTCTGACTGGAGTCGCGCGGAGCTGGACGTGGCGCTGGTGGGCGCGGGACGGGCGATGCAGACGGTGGCCAGCATCCTGCTCATGAGCGACCCGCGCGACCTGGGCATGGTGGCTCAGATCAGGTCGCCGCATGCCGGATGCCCGGTGGTCTACCTGTACGAATCCGCGCCCGGCGGAGTGGGCATGGCGGCCCGCCTGTTCGAGCGCCACGGTGAACTGGTCGACGGCGCCCGGCGGCTCGTTGCGAGCTGCCCTTGCGATGATGGCTGTCCGGCCTGCACGGGACCACGCGGTGAGACGGGCGGCAACGGCAGACTCCTCGCGGAGCGGCTGCTGGGCCTGCTGGGTGGAGATGCCGGCGTGGGAAGCCGCGCGGCGTGACCCGCTCGCCTGGACCGTGCCACGGTAGGTGACACTAGCCACACGCAGGCTCGCTGCCATGGACGCTGACTCGCTCGCGCTGCGGGCACGCCGACTCGATCGCCTGCGCCCGACGCCACGTGGCAGCTCGCCCGGCCTGAGGACGGCTGCTCCGGTCAGCGGTCATCCACCAGCTGCCAGCCCCATAGCGCCGGGTCCTGGCTCGCGCAGAGCGGAGGCACTGGCCGAAGCCATCGGCGGCCGCGTCATCCGGGGCTCCAGCGGCACGGTCGTGGAAGTGGAGCGGAGCGGGCCGCTTCCCCTCTCGCGGCTGCACCTGGCCCGCCTCCCCGACCCGGTCGACCCCGAACGCCCACTGGTCTGCCTTGACACAGAAACGACGGGTCTGGGCACGGCCGCGGGCACGGTGCCCTTCATGGTCGGACTGGGCGTGTGGCAGGAGGACCGGTTCACCGTGCGCCAGCTCGTACTTCCCGACCACGCCGATGAACCGGCTCTGCTCGACCGGCTGGCCAGTGCCATCCCTGCCGAGGCCTGGCTGGTTACCTACAACGGTCGTTCATTCGACTGGCCACTCCTGGAGAGTCGCTTCCGCCTCCACGGCCACGGGCCGCCACCCCACGCCGGTCACCTGGATCTGCTGCCGCTCGCCAGACAGGTCTGGCGTCACCGCCTGCTCGATGCGCGGCTGGCCACGGTGGAGGCCGGCGTGGCCGGGATCCGGCGCACTGGCGACGTATCAGGATCCGCCATCCCCGAACGCTACTTCCGTTATCTGCGCACCGGCCAGGGATACTTGCTGGCCGAGGTGGTTCGCCACAATCGCCAGGACATCGCATCGCTGGCCCGTCTACTGCACGTCCTGGCGGAGACTCTCGGCGATGGCTGGGCGGCGGGGACGTTGCATCCCGGCGACCTTTGTGGACTGGGGCGAGCCTTTGTGCGCAGGGGGCGTCTTGCAGAGGCGCTCGACTGTTTCGATGCAGCCTTGGTGAAAGCCCGTTCGGTGCCGCCCGTCGACCCTTGGGCTCTCCCGCTGCACGAGCGCCTCGCCATGGAGCGAGCACGGGTCCTGGCACGGCTCGGCCGACGAGTCGATGCCTCCGTGGCGTGGGCGGTCCTGGCCGAATCCGGCGGTCGCCTGAGTGGTCTTGCCTGGATCCAGGTGGCCAAGCACCGGGAACATCACGAGCGCGATCCGGTCGCCGCCCTTGAGGCGGCATCACACGCGGCCCGGGAAGCGACGCGCCGGGCGGCGCTGGGCATGCCACTGCCCTGGGTCGAGCGCGATCTGGTGCGCCGGACGCAGCGCCTGAGACGGTTGGTCGACCCTGTCAGTTGGACTCCGGGCCGGCCGGCCGCTTGAGCGACGCCATGCGCTCGCGGATCGCCTCGCACGAGATGTCCCCGCCTTCGACCAGCAGGCTGGCGCAGACGCTGGCGAAAGTCAGGCTGCGGCTGTCGTTCGTGGCCCTCGCCTGGGAGACCAGCACGGCTGCCAGCCAGGCCGCCAGGAACGTGTCGCCGGCCCCGGTCGCGTCGGTGTCCACGCGGGCGGGCACCGCTGGGATGAAGCGGAGGCGGAGTCTGCCCCCGCTGCGCGCCACATGCAGCGCGCCGCGGGGGCCTTCGGTGACCACGAGGCGCTGCCCATCGCGCTGAAGCAGCTGGCGCAAGGGCATATCGCCACCACGGATGTCCTCGCCGCTGATGCCCGCCAGATCGGCGCGCGCCAAGAGGCGTCCGGGAACGAGAGGACGCGATCTCACGATCTGGCCCGGCCGCAGGACCCGCAGCAGTCCCTGGTAACCCAGGCCGACCATGGCCGTCGGGGACAGGGCGTCGGCCCAGCCGTGGTCGATCTCTCCGGCCACCGGGTTCAGCAGATAGGCGCAGCTTTCACGCCAGGCGGTTGGCAGCGCATCGGGCGGCAGCTGGTCGCCGGCACTGTGGGCGATCTGGACGCGCCCCTGTGACGTCTGTCGATTGTCGAAGATGGGTCCGCGTTCCAGCGACACCTTGCGGACGTCCACTCCGAGCGCGCGAAGTCCAGCCAGTTCGTGTGCTTCGGAAGCCTCCTCGTCCAACCCCATCAGGGCACCCACCGACAGCCCGAGCTGACCCAGCAACCGCGAGCTGTAGGTCACGCCACCGCCCAACCGCCAGCCCCGAGGGTCGGCCGCGTCCAGATCGCGTGAGGCCGCCCCGACCACCACGATGTCGGGCGGTCCCTTCGCCGGGGCCATCAGACGAGCCCCATATACTGCCGGGCATGCCCATGCGCGACGACGGAGCCCTCTACTTCTACGAGCTGCACGAAGGCGATGATGAGCTGTTCACCGACGTGCTGCTCTCTCACGACTCCGAGTTCGACGAGGAGGAGTTCCTGGCCATGGTTCTCGAAGCGCGGAGTGCCGTCCTGGACCGATTCGAGGAGGACACCCTGAGCGAGGCCATCGCCGCGGAACTGGCACGCCACCAGGGCTTCCTCGTGGTGGACGACCGGCAACTGCGAGTGGCTGTCAGCGTCTCGGCGGAGGAGGGCGAGACGGCCGTCGTGGCCGTCGAGGAGATGCGTTCGCCGCGACCGCCGGACGATGACGAGGGATTTCGCAGCCTGCTGGTGGACCTGGAACCGGAGGATCGACGCTGGGGCGACGCCTGAACCGGCACCGGCGCCCGCGCCGCATCGCTACGCCGCCCCGCCTCACACGTTGAAGAGCACCTCGATCACGTCCCCGTCGCGTACCCGATAAGTCTTGCCCTCCGAGCGCAGCTTGCCGTTGCGTCGCGCCTCGGCCATCGATCCCAGCGTCAGCAGGTCCTCCACCAGGACGACCTCCGCACGGATGAAGCCGCGGGCCAGGTCCGAGTGGATGGCGCCGGCGGCGTCGACCGCGTTGGAGCCTTCGGGGATCGTCCACGCGCGCGTCTCATCTGGTCCGGCGGTGAAGAAGCTCAGCAGTCCGAGCAGCTCGTAGGAGAGGCGGATGACACGCTCCAGGCTGGGGTCGGTGAGGCCCATGTCCTCGCGGAACACCTCGGCCTCAGCGTCATCGAGCTCGCCGATCTCCATCTCGATGCGCGCCGATAGAGCCACCACCCGGCTGTGGCGATGCGGGTAGCGATCCGAGACCGCCGCGGCGACAGACGACGCCTCGGGGATCTGCCCCTCGCCCACGTTGAGCACCAAGAGGACGGGCTTCTCGGTCAGGAAGCGGAAGCCGCGGATGATACGGCTCTCGTCCGTGTCCAGGTCCAGGTCACGGATGGGCGTGCCAGCCGTGAGTGCCGGGCGGATGCGCTCCAAGACCACGCGCTCACGCTCGTTCTGCTCTCGCTCTGACTGGGTGCCGTGACGGCCCGATCCCTCCAGCCGCTCCAGGCGCTTCTCGACCACGCCCAGGTCTGCCAGCACGAACTCCAGGTCCAGCCGCTCCAGGTCGCGCCAGGCGTCCACCGTGCCGTCGGGATGGGCCACGGCCGGGTCCTCGAAAGCGCGCACCACGTGCAGCAGCGCATCCGCGTTGCGTAACCGGGCCAGCTGGTCGGCCGGGATGTCGGCGGGCCGGCCGTCCGTCGCCGAAGGCGGAGCCGGAAGGTCGACGTAGGTGACGTCGGCCGGGACCTCACGCTTCGGCTTGAACAGCTCCGTGAGGCGCGTGAGCCGCTCGTCGGGGACCTTCACGACACCCGTGTTGACGGTCATCCCGCCAAAGCCGCCGGTCTCGGCATGCCCGCGGGTCAGCGTGTTGAAGACGGTCGTCTTGCCTGACGCGGCCAGGCCCACGATGCAGACTTGCACGCGCTCAGTACCCCAGGTGCGGATCGACCGCGTTGTGCACTGGCTCGCCGCGGCGGAAGAGGGCCAGGTTCTCGCAGAAGAGTTCGATGCTGCGGTCCAGCACACGACCACTGGTCCACGAGGTGTGCGGCGTGATGATCAGATCGGGCACGTCGTAGAGGTACGAGTCCGGCGCCAGCGGCTCGTCGCGGAGGGTGTCCAGCACCGCGCCCCGGATGGTGCCATCGCGCAGAGCGCGCACCAAGGCTCTTTCGTCCACGAGGCCGCCGCGAGCCACATTGATGAGCCAGGCACCGGGCTTCATCCTGGCCAACCGCCCCTCGTCTATGAGTCCCTCGGTCGAGGGCGTGAGCGGCAGGGCGAGGACCACGAAGTCGCTGCGCTCGAGCAGCTCGGGCAGCGCATCCGCCGCCAGGACCTCCACGTCATCGGCCAGTGAGCCGGAGTCATGGCCTCCGGTCGTGCCAGCCTCATCGCGACGACGGGTGGCGATGACCCTCGCGCCGAAGGCGCTGGCCAGCGCCGCCACGGCGCGACCGATGGAGCCCAGTCCCACCACGCCAACGGTCAGGTCGCGCATCTCCGTGGCTTCGAGCGGCTGCCAGGTGCGCTCCCGTTGGAGTTCCAACAGTTGGGGCAACCGGCGGCTCACGGCCAGGATCATCATCAGCACGTACTCCGCGATGGGCGCGCTGAAGACGCCGCGCGCGTTGCTGATGACAAGGCCCCTGGCCGCCGCGGCCGGAGTCAGCACACGCTCCACACCAGCCGTCGCCGAGTGGACCCAGGCCAGATCGGGGCAGCGGGCGATGAGCCGATCGAAGACGCCGGCCGGGAGTGGACCGCGCAGGAGGACCTCGACGTCGTCCAGCGGCCCATCGGCCAGCCCTTCCAGCGAGACGCTCACCAAGCGGGCCCCGGGGGCCGCTCGCGCGATGCGCTCAAGATCGACCTGGCGGTAGCGCGCCGACAAGATGGGCGTCAGGGCGATGGCCGCGGGCACGCCATCAGGTCCAGAGCCTGGCCCAGGTCGTGCGTCCTGGCTGCTCGTGCCGGGGATCACGCGGGCGTCGCGGGCGTCGCGTCGGGCACCATCCGGCGCACCCAGGCGGCCGGATCGTCGAACTCGCGGTCAGTGGGCAGGGCCTGCGGACCATCCCACAGGCGGCGGATGGCCGGCTCTCCACCGGCCCGCGCCACGCCGGACACGAAGCGCTCGCCGCGCCGGTACTGCTCCATCTTCATGTCCAGGCCGGTGAGACGGGCGATGACCTTGTCCAGCCCGCGCCGGCGCTGCGCACGCCGAGCATCGAAACGCGCCCGGATGCCAGGCACATCAGCGATCAGGGAGGCCCCCACCTCGTCCATGACCCAGTCGCTGAAACCCTCCATCAGGCTCATCACCAGCTGAGTCTCGCGCAGCAGGCCGCGCTGTTCGGCAGACAGCAGGCCAGTCAGGCCACCTTCGGCGGCCGCCGAGCGCCAGCGTCGGATCAGCGGCCCCAGACCGTGACGCTGTACATCACGCGCATCGTCAAGGAAGAGCGTCAACTGTCGTTCCAGCCGCTCCTTGAGGTAGGGACGCAGCCAGGGATGCGCTTCGAGCTCGAATGCGTGGGTCGTCTCGTGCAAGGCGATCCAGAGGCGAAAGTCATCGAGCGGGATACCCAACTGGCGAGCGGATGCTCGGATGTTCTCCTCGACGTAGAGAAGGCGCCCAGGGGCCTGCTCGGCGGAGAGGAGCGCCACGTCGTACTGGCCCAGCACACGACCGCCCAGATAGCCAAGCAGGAAGCCGATCTGCTGCGTGGTCAGGAACCGATTGGCCACGGCGGCCATGCCCGAACTGAGGGAACCCGCGCGTCCGGGCAGCTCCAACTGGTGCTCCATGCGCTCGACCAGCATGCGGAATGTGACCAGGTTCGCGCGCGCCCAGCCAGCCCTGTCCACGACGGCATGCCGCTCCACGACGCCGGGCAACGCGCTTCCCAGGCGAGCCTCGAGCACCGGCACGACGCGCGCCATCGCCGCGGCGTAGGCGGCTTCGCTGGCGTGCAGCTCAGCGGTCGTGAGCGTGCCGGGCAGACGACGCAAGCGACTCGTCGCGATGCGCTCCACGCCCGGCCAGTCGACCAGACCGCCCTCGCTGACCCGGCGTGCGCGTCGAGTGAGATACGAGGCCGCGATGCCAGCGCCGATGGCCACGCCCACCCGGGCGGCACGACCAGGAAGCCCTGACCGTGAGTCCCTGGCGGCCGTGACGAAGCGCCCGGTCATACGGCGCCGACCAGTTCCACAGGCTCCACGGCGGGGAAGAGCGATCCGAAGAGTCGCTCCGTGGTGCGCGCGAAGATGGCCACGTCGCCTGTGGTGAACTGGACGTGCACGGGGACCGCGTCCCGCCGGGCCGCCAGCCCGTTGACCTCGAGCAGCGACGCAAGTGCACTGGCCGTGGCGGAGGCAGAGTCGATGACGGCGATGCCTGGTCCAGCCACCTGAGAGATCAGGGTAGCCAGCAACGGGTAGTGGGTGCAGCCCAGCAGGAGCGTGTCGATGCCCGCACCGGGCGGCCGGGGGAAGACCGCATCGTCCACATCCTGACTTGGTTCCAGCAAGGGTGCCAGGGAGCGACGAACCACCCCTTCCGCCTGAGGTCCATCCAGCAAGCCGGCCTCGACCATGGGCACCAGCTCCGGCGTGGCGTGTTCGTAGACCTCCACGAAGGGGTCCTCGTCCTTGATGGCCCCGAAGTACGCCCGTGAGCGGACCGTGGCCGCCGTGGCGATGACGCCGACGTGGCGGTTGCGCGTCGAGAGCACGGCTGCCGAGGCACCGGGCCGCACCACACCCAGGATGGGCACGTCATAGCGTTGCCGCAGCTCGGTCAGGGCGATGGCGCTGGCCGTGTTGCAGGCCACCACGATGGCCTTGACGTCCCGGGCAGCCAGCTCGTCGAGGCACTCCGAGCTGAAGCGGCGAACCTCCTCATCCGAGCGCGGGCCATAAGGCGCTCGGGCGTTGTCGCCGAGGTACACGCTCGACTCGGCGGGAAGTCTGCGGAGGACCTCACGGAGCACGGTCAGGCCGCCCACGCCCGAGTCGAAGAAACCGATGGGACGCTCGTCGGACATGTGGCTCAGCGCGTAGCCGCCACGGCCACCGTCTGGGCCTGCAGCAGGCTGACCGCGATCTGC
>JALZLQ010000289.1 GCA_030858605.1 Chloroflexota bacterium | reverse complement strand
GCCAGGGTCGGGCGGATGGACCTGACCGCACATGTCGACCTGAACGCGGTCGAGCGAGGTGCGCGCGCCGCCGGGCTGGCACCGCTGGGGTCGACCAGCCAGGCCGAGTTCCTGGTCGGTCTTGGGCTGGGCGAGATGCTGCGGACGCTGGGCGAGCAAACCCCGGCTGATCCCGCCGCCTACCTCGAGGCTCGCGCTGCGGTGGCACGCTTCCTGGATCCGCGCCACCTGGGCGGCTTTCGGGTGCTTGGGTTCGGGCGCGGAATGGGCGCAGAGCCGCCGCTACGCGGCTTCTTGACCCCTCTCCGTCACTAGGTCCGGATGGGCTTCACGTACCACTCGGCCAATGTTCCACGTCTATGCCTGCCATCGGAAAGTCCTTCGGATTGCCGGTGGCGAGCCTGCCGCCGATGGTGAGAGCGGCCGCGGCCACCAGCCAGTCAGCCTGGGAGAGCGTCCGGCCGCTGGCCGCAAAGCTCCGTCGCCACTCGCCCGACCGCCATCCTTCCGCGTCGCCGAGTGGGACGAGGCGCAGCCCCCCGAGCAATGCGCGCGCCGCATCCTCCTCTGAGGGCCGAAGACCTCTGACCGTCTCCTCCACGTTGATGGCACAGATGTAGGGGGTATCTCCGGAGGCTCTCAGAGCCTCGATACGCGCACGGGCGCTGGGGCGGCCACGCCGGAGGTCTATGAGGACCGTGGTGTCAAGAAGCAGCGCGGCCATCAGCCGACGCGTCGCACGTCGCCACGGCGCTGGTCGCGGACCCACGCCGCAGGATCCTCGTCCCAGGCGTGACCTTCGTCCGATATCGAGCCCACCGCCGACTCGACGAGCTCCCATCGGTGCTGATCCTCCAAGGCCTTCTGGACCGCACGCGCGATGAAGGAACTGCGTCTGCGCACGCCGACTCGCCGATCCAACGCCTGGACGAGATCATCCTCGAGGGTAATGTGCACTCGCATGGCCATATCGTGGCACACAGCGCCGGGGCCGCTCCCGTGATCGCGCTCCATGCCACGATTAGCGTCGTGCACCGTTCGGGCGGGATACGCATCGATGAGGCGCGGCGACGGCTGAGGCAGCTACCTAGCCCTCTGCCGGCCGGCCCGGCCGTGCTCGATCCCGTCGTGGTGGGCCAGTTCGTAGCTTGGCCCGACTGGATGCGCCCAACGGCAGGCGTGGCGCCACGCGACGCAGCGGGGCTCGTGCTGCTCGTCCCTGGCCCCGACGGCGAGGCGCACGTGATCCTCACGGAGCGGCCGGCCGGCGGCATGCGACACCCCGGTCAGATCAGCCTGCCCGGCGGCGCAGCGGAACCGGCCGACGACTTCCCGGTGGGGACCGCCCTGAGGGAGGCGCGGGAGGAGATCGGACTGGACCCGGTGGCCGCCGGGGTCGAGATCCTGGGTACCCTCGATGTGGTGGATGTGCGCGTGTCGGGGTTCATGCTCGTGCCGGTCATCGCCGTGGCCGCCCGCGTTCCCGCGCTCAGCCGTCACGAACGGGAAGTGGCGGCCATCCTGTCCGTGCCGGTCAGCACCTTCCTGCCCGGCGCGCCCATCCGCATCGTGGAGACGGAACGCGACGGGTACCGGCTGCGCTACGGCGCCTTCCCCTTTGGCGATCACCAGATCTGGGGCGCCACGGCCCGCGTCCTCGGCCAGCTGGGAGCGCTCCTGGATGGGTCAAGGAGAGCGGCCCGCCGATCGTGACCGACGGAACCACGCTCCGTACCGATAGCCGTTGTACCGAGACGGCGGGCTGGCTGCTCACCGCTGGCGGAGCCGCCTACCAGGGCTCCCCTTCGGCGCTGTCGTAGTCGTCGCGCTTTAGGTTCCGCTGGGCGAGACCACCCTGGGCTGGCGTCGGCTCGCCCGCTCCGACCTGCCGGGCCACGCCCTCCAGCAGCAACGCCCCGCCCTCTGCGCCGTCGGGCAGCTCGACCACGATGGCGCGCATCTCCGAGCCGTCCGTGTAGGCGCCGTGCAGCACGTCGGGTGGCCAGACCACGGCCTCACCGTGGTTGACGCGCAGCCGTTCCTCGCCGACCTGCACGAAACCGCCGCCGCTGATGACGATGAAGTAGGTCCGGTTCGGGTTGGAGTGCGGCGTGATCACGCCGTGGCGCGAGAAGGCCAGTTCGGAGATGACGCCGCGCTCATCGGAGTGGATGACCTGGCCGGTCATGCCGGTGGTGCC
>JALZLQ010000238.1 GCA_030858605.1 Chloroflexota bacterium | reverse complement strand
CAGCTACGTCGTCGGCAGCGAGTCGTACCGCACTGATGTCCGCATCCAGAACCAGGGCAACGCGCCCGTGACGGGCACGCTCTACCGCGCTGGGGACTGCTTCCTGCAGGGTTCCGACGTGGGTTTCGGTCGCATCGATGGCGGCGCCCCGGCCTGCGTCATCGGTCGTGAGGCGGATGACCGCATCGAGCAGTGGCGACCCCTCACGCCCGGCAGCCGCCACTTCGAGGGCGGCTTCGGCGAGCTGTGGTCGATCATAGGCTCTCGCCAGCCGCTGCCGGACCGCTGCGCCTGCGAACTCCAGCTGGACAACGGCGCCGGGTTGAGCTGGCAAGTCGCCGTTCCCGTGGGCGGCTCCGTGGTGGTCTCGCACGTCACCCTCTTCTCGCCGGAAGGGCTGGAGCCGACCGAGTCGCTGCCGGACTCGGTGCCGGGGCCCGCCGACATCTCGCTGGATCCGCTGGTCGTGGCGCAGAGCGCGGCCATCGCCGCGGCCGTGGTGGCCCTCATCCCGTTCCCCGCTGCACTCTTCAACTCCACGCTGGAGAAGCACTACGTCGAAGTGATGACTGGCGTCGCTCGACTGCGAAGGGCAGTGGCCCGACTCCGCGCCAGGATGGCTCTGATGGCCGCGGCCCTGCTGCAGGGGATGCGGGCCCAGCTCGACCAGAGAAGGGGAGTGACCCCGTCGGCCGTCCCGCTGCCAGCCCAGCCGCCACCATCGATGAGCGCGGCTGGCCTGATCGATCCTCCGGACAAGAGCGAATCGGATGTCTGGACCACGCCGATGGGCATCGCGGCCTTCGTCCTCATCAGCAGCCTGCTCTACCTGCTCCTTGATCCGACCCTGGGGCTGGAGCTCGCGGCGCTGGCGACCTTCCTCGGTCTGGCTCTTGGCCTGGTCGTGATCCTGCTGGCTTATGGGGTCCCGGTCTGGCTTCTGGCCCGCACCCAGGGCATCGCCATGACCGTCCGCGCACTTCCCGCAACGCTGGCCGTTGGCCTTGCCTGCGTGGTCATCAGCCGCGTGGCCGATTTCCAGCCCGGCTACCTCTACGGCCTGGTGGTCGGCTTCATATTCGCCCGCCAGATGCCGGCCGCCGACGAGGGTCGCACGCAGGCGGCGGCGACCGCTGCCGCCCTGGGCGTGGCCCTGGTCGCCTGGCTCGTCCTGCCCATCGCGCGTGGCACGGGCGCCACGGGCGGCGCTGGCGACGCCTTTGTGCAGACGATCGCGGAGACGGCGTGCGTTACGGTCATCATCGCGGGGCTGGAGGCGGCGGTCTTCGCCATGTTGCCCATGCGCTTCCTGCCCGGCGAGAAGGTCATGCTTTGGGATCGAAGGGTGTGGGCCGCGCTGCTGGGCATCGGCGTGCTCGGCTTCCTGCACATCCTCATCGGGCCCAGCAGCGGATACCTGGCTGACACGACGCGCAGCTCGTTCCTCACCGTGGTCGGCCTGCTCGTCGCGTTCGGCCTGGCATCGGTCGCCTTTTGGGCCTGGTTCCGCTTCCGCCCCGAGCCGCCATCACTCCCGGCCCAGGGCAGCTGATCCGCCGGACGTCGGCGTTTGACACTCCGACCGCTGATGGGTAGTATCTCCTTTCCGTGAGCGCGGCCCCCTTCGTTTCCGACCCTGCCCGGCGTATGCCCATGCCCCGATCCCTGTTCCAGTCTTCTCCCCCGTCTAGGAGCGCTTGATGCTGTCCGTTTCCCCTGTCCGGCATGACTCCCTGATCGCGCCCGAACGCAAGCGTTATGCCCGGATCCCAGAGGTCCTGCCGATCCCGGACCTCATCGAGCTTCAGCTTCAGTCGTTCCGCTGGTTCATCGACAATGGTCTGCGCGAGCTGCTCGATGAGATCAGCCCCATCCAGGACTTCACCGGCAAGGTCATGGAGCTGCGCTTCAAGCAGTACGAGTTCGGTGAGCCCAAGTACTCCGAGCTGGAGTGCCGCACGCGGGACCTGACCTTCTCCAAGCCGCTCTACGTGGACGTCGAGCTGCTCATCAAGGAGACCGGCGAGATCCAGAGCCAGCGCGTTTACATGGGCGACTTTCCGACCATGACCGACCAGGGCACCTTCATCATCAATGGCGCCGAGCGCGTGGTGGTCAGCCAGCTGGTGCGCTCGCCCGGCGTCTATTACACGGCGACCGAGGATGCCGCGACCGGCCGGCAGCTCTACAGCGCCAAGGTCATCCCCAACCGCGGCGCCTGGCTGGAGTTCGAGACCGCGGCCCGCAACCAGCTCTACGTCAAGGTCGACCGAAAGCGCAAGCTGGAGGCTTCCAAGCTGCTGCGCGCGGTCGGCTGGGACTATCCCGAAGGCGGCGACCGGA
>JALZLQ010000205.1 GCA_030858605.1 Chloroflexota bacterium | reverse complement strand
GCCCTACGAGGCACGCGGCGACCTGGCCGAGCGCATCACGGCCGGCAGCATCTCCGCACCTGCCCTTAACTTGGTACAGCTCCTGCTTCGTCGCGGCCGCATAGACCTGCTGCCCGGCGTGGCCCAGGAATTCAGCCGCCTCTACCGGCGACGCCAAGGAATCACTCAAGCGACCATCGTGAGCGCCGCTGTCCTTGACCCCGTTGAGGAGCAGGCGCTGCGCGACCGGCTGATAGAGATGACGGGGGGCCAGGTCGAGATGGACTTCTCGGTCGACCCGTCCATCCTGGGCGGCGTGGTCGTCCGCCTTGGCGACCGACTCATCGACGGCAGCGTACGGGGACGCCTCGAACGCCTGCGCAGCCGGCTGGCAGCCGGCGCTCCCTAGCAGCCAGCCACAAGGGGATCCTGCTCAATGGCCATCCGCTCTGACGACATCACGACCATCATCCGCTCTGCCATCGACCAGTTCGACGCTGGCGTGGAGACCCGCTCAGTGGGCACCGTGGTCGAGGTCGGAGACGGCATCGCCACCATCTACGGCCTGGCTGGCGCGCTTGCTTCGGAGCTCATCGAGTTCCCCGACGGGGTGATGGGCATGGCCCTCAACCTCGAAGAGGAGACCGTCGGCGCGGTCATCCTGGGCGATTACACCAAGATCAAGGAAGGCGACACGGCCAAGACTACGGGCCGCGTGGTGGAGGTGCCCGCCGGTGCGCCGCTCATCGGTCGCGTGGTGGATCCGCTGGGCCGGCCGCTGGACGAGCGCGGCCCCATCACCGGTGCCGCCACCCGCCCGGTGGAGCGCGTGGCGCCCGGTGTCATCACCCGCAAGTCGGTGGACACGCCGCTGCAGACCGGCATCAAGGCCATCGACGCGCTGATCCCCATCGGCCGTGGACAGCGCGAGCTGATCATCGGTGACCGCCAGACTGGCAAGACGGCGGTGGCCATCGACACCATCATCAACCAGAAGGGCAAGGGCGTCGTCTGCATCTACGTGGCCATCGGCCAGAAGCTCTCGACCGTGGCCAAGACCGTGGCCACCCTTGAGCAGCACGGCGCGATGGGTCACACCATCGTGGTCGTGGCCGGCGCCGAGGACCCCGCGCCGGTCCAATACCTTGCCCCGTACGCCGGTGCGGCCATGGGCGAGGAGATCATGGAGAACGGCGTGGAGCTGGACGGCAAGACCGTTCGTGATGCGCTGGTCGTCTACGACGACCTGACCAAGCACGCCTGGGCCTACCGCGAGATGTCGCTTCTGCTCCGCCGCCCGCCCGGTCGCGAGGCCTATCCCGGCGACGTGTTCTACCTGCACTCCCGCTTGCTGGAGCGTGCCGCCCGGCTCAACGATGAGAATGGCGGCGGTTCTATCACCGCGCTGCCCGTCATCGAGACGCAGGCCAATGACGTCTCGGCTTACATCCCGACGAACGTGATCTCCATCACCGACGGCCAGATCTACCTGGAATCGGACCTCTTCAACGCCGGCCAGCGGCCCGCGCTGAATGTGGGCATCTCCGTCTCGCGCGTCGGTTCCGCGGCGCAGATCAAGGCCATGCGCAAGGTGGCCGGGCCGCTCAAGCTGGACCTGGCGCAGTACCGCGAGCTGGCTGCCTTCGCCCAGTTCGCCTCTGACCTGGACGCTGCTACACGACGCCAGCTGACGCGCGGCGAGAAGACCTCGGAGGTCCTCAAGCAGCCCCAGTTCCAACCACTTCCCGTGGAACAGCAGGTGGCCATCCTGTGGGTCGTCTCCAACGGTTACCTGGACGACGTCCCCACGCCGCGCATCAAGGACTTCGAGCAGCGCTTCTACCGCTTCCTGGAGTCCGATCGACCGGACCTGCTTGCATCCGTTCGGGAGAAGGGCGCGCTGGACGACGACATCGCGGCCGCCCTCAAGGAAGCCACCGAGGCCTTCAAGGAGACCTTCACGGCCTGACCCGGTCGCCAGACCAGACCCAGCCAAGACCCAAGGAGGCAGCGACCAGGTCGTGCCCAGCCAGCGAGAGATCCGACGGCGCATCACGTCCGTGCGGAACATCAAGCAGATCACCCGCGCCATGCAGTTCGTGGCTGCCTCGAAGCTGAAGCGCGCCCAGGACTCGACGCTGCAGTCGCGGCCCTACAGCGACAAGCTCGATGAGGTCCTGGCTGATCTGGCCTCCGTGCTTGGTGACGAGGACCATCCGCTGCTGGCGCGCCGGGAGGGCGGAACGCGGCTGCTGGTCCTGTTCACCACCGATCGCGGCCTGGCCGGCTCCCTTAACACGAACACGATCCGCTTCGCGGCCAAGGAGATCACCGAGTACACGGAGGACATCGCGGTCGTCACGGTGGGTCGCAAGGGCAATGGTGCGATGCGCCGCGCGCGCGTGCCCATCGCCGCCAGCTTCGACGGCTTCGGGGACAGGCCCGCCTTCGCCGATGTGCTGCCGCTGGCACGGCTCATCACCAACGACTATCTGGCGGGTAAGTACTCCATCATCGACCTTGTCCATCCCTCGTTCGTCTCGACGTTGGTGCAGCGGCCGGCCGTGGCCCGCCTGCTGCCCATCGAGCCGAGCGACACGGCGGAGACGGGCATCCCCGGCAACCAGTTCATCT
>JALZLQ010000203.1 GCA_030858605.1 Chloroflexota bacterium | reverse complement strand
CACGGAGCACGGTCAGGCCGCCCACGCCCGAGTCGAAGAAACCGATGGGACGCTCGTCGGACATGTGGCTCAGCGCGTAGCCGCCACGGCCACCGTCTGGGCCTGCAGCAGGCTGACCGCGATCTGCCGCATCTCCTTGCTGATGCGCGCTTCCGGCTCGACCAGCACGAATGGCACACCCTGGTTGTTGGCCTCCACTACCAGGCGCCCGTCGCTCATCAGGTGAAACTCAGGCGGGCCGCCCAACTGCTCCGCCAGCACGCGCGGATCGACGCCACCGGTAGCGTCCGCCCTTTTGACCAGATAGTGGATCCTCTCGCGTCCAAATCCGATGGCTGCGAAGACGCTGTAGACCCGCGACAGCGCCTCCGGTGCCAGGGCTCGGTGCTCCCCGTGTGCGGCGTTCAGCGCGTTCATGAAGTCGAAGCCAGAGAAGGGCATGGCATCTGGTCGAGCACCTTGCGCCCGTCCGTCACGACTTCGAGCAACTTCACCTGGTCCTGGGCGTTCAGCAGGTTGCGGATGTACTGAGCGACCTGCGAAACGTCCTCGACAAGCAATAGCCGTATCTGCGAGGAGGAGGCGCCCACGCCCGGACTATACCAACCGTGCTAGGAGCACCGTCCGCTCCGCTCCCGGACCAAAGGCGGTCATCTGATGGTCCCCCGCCAGCCTTTCCACTTCGAGTCCCGCGGCGGTCGCCAGGCCCACAAGCTCATCGACTCCGACCAGTCGCAGGACATCGACCCGGGAGGTACGCCGCAGCGGACCACCGTCTGGTGGCCAGGCGTCGAACGACTGGCTGAGGGTCACCGTGGCCGTGGCTGCGTCGTGCTGCGCGGATGCGACCTTGGCCACCCGTTCGCCTGTCTCCGGGTCGTCGCGCTGCCACTCCAGCTGTAGGCGGCCATCGTAGAGCGCCAGGTCGCTGACAGCCGGCAACCAGACGTCCACCACGGCGATCCCATCTGGCGCCAGGTGACGCGCCATCGTCTCCAGGGCGGCCCGCTGCGAGGCTCGATCGGCCAGCAAGAGCAGGGTGTTGAGGGCCAGGATGACGAGACCGAAACGTCCCGGCAGATCGAGCTGGAGCATGTCCGCCTCGAGCAACTCCAGGTCGCTCGACTCGCCGCCCGCCTTCTGCTGCCAGGCGTCTCGGGCGCGCGCCAGCATGTTCGAATCGCGATCTACGGCCGTGACCGCGTACCCCAGACGTGCGAGTGGTACCGCCAGACGGCCGCTGCCTGCGCCGAGCTCAAGGATGGGCCCGCCAGACCGTCGCGCGAGGGCTTCGTAGAGTGCCAGGTCCCCCGGGTCATCCAGGAGGTCGAGGTCGTAGTAGCGCGCCAGGGTGGCTCCGAGTCCCCTTTCAGGCACTCCGGAACTCACGCCACGCGGCGGCCACCAGCTCGGGGTCCGTGAATAGATCCCAGGCGGTCTGCGCCACGAGGGCCGCTGATACGAGCGTCACCTCGTCCGCGCGGGGCAGCGCGGCCGCATCGCGGAACTCGATGGAGTGTCCCGGCACGCCCTCCTCGCAGATGGCGATGGACGGGTGGATGGCGGGCAGGACCTGGCTGACGTTGCCCATGTCAGAGGAGCCGAGTTGATCGGCCAGGACGGGGTTGTCGGCGATGCCGTAGGCCGACATGTTGGCCACGAATCGCTCCCGCAGGGTGGTGTTGTCCTTCATGACCGAGGAGCCGCCCGAGAACACCGCCTCTCCCTCGCACTCAGAGGCCAGCGCGGCGGCCCGGACGAGCTGACGGAATCGCTCGCGCATGCGCTGGAACTCCGCCTCGTCCGTGGAACGGATCATGAATCGCCCCGCCGTCCTGTCGGGGATGATGTTGGCTGCGGTGCCGCCCTCTATGACGATGCCGTGCACGCGCGCGTCCGGACGCAACTGCTGCCTCCACAGACCGATAGAGCTGAAGAGCATGACCAGCGCGTCGAGCGCGTTGCGTCCCTTCCAGGGGTCGGCTGCGGCGTGGGCCTGGAAGCCGGTGAAAGTGACGTCCACGTCCTCCGAGGCGAGCAGTGCACAGGATGCCTGCGTGCGGTCGCTAGGGTGGAAGAGGAGCGCGGCGTCGAGTCCATCCAGCAGCCCGTCATCGATCATGAACTGCTTCCCCGAGCCACGCTCCTCGGCGGGCGTGCCCAGGAAGATGATCTCGCCGCGCAGCTCGGAGGCGACGCCTGCCAGTGCGATGGCCGCGCCCACGCCGCTGGCGGCCATCGTGTTGTGGCCGCAACCGTGGCCCAGACCGGGCAGCGCATCGTACTCGGCCAGTATCCCGATGCGCGGCCCGTCCGTGCCCAGGCCGCCCGGCAGCCTTGCCCGGACGGCTGTCTCGAGCCGGCCGGCAGGATGCTCCACCTGGTAGCCGTGGCGCGCCACGACTTGCGCCACCCAGGCCGCGGCCCGACGCTCCTCGAAGGCCGGCTCAGGGTGAGAGTGGATGCGATGCGAGAGCTCCAGGATCTCGTCGCGATGCTGCCCTATAGCCTCAGCCAAGCGCCGCTTGGCGACCCCCTGCGGGCCGCTGAAGCGACCGTCGGTCAGGCCAAGGGTGGCGACCTGGTCGACCGTCACGCTGACACCGGCGCCGCGTCGACCTCGGAGAGAGACTCCGCCACGCCTTCGAAGCGGACCGGGTGGCCGTCCCGCTTCTTCACGGCCAGCGCACTGATGCACTCCAGGGCCGCGCGGTGGGCGGCCATGGCAGTCACTTCGGCATGATCATAGGGCGGCGAGACCTCCACGATGTCCATCGCTGCGAGCTCGACACGGCCCACGATCCTGCGCACGGCGCGCAGGACCTCCCGCGTGAGCATGCCGCCGGGTTCGGGGGTCCCGGTGCCGGGAGCCATGCCCGGGTCGAGCACGTCGATGTCCAGCGAAAGGTAGATGGCCTCGGGACCGTCCAGCGCCTCGGCAATGGCATCGTCGATGACCGCCTCTGCCCCCCGTTCCTCGATCTCACGCATCAGGTGCCAGCGCATGCCTTGCTCTCGCATCCACGCGAAGACCTCCGGAGGCGGCCAGTAACCGCGCAGCCCGACCTGCACGAAGTTACGGCCCTTGACGGCGCCCGACTCGATGAGGCGCCTCATCGGCGTGCCGTGGCCGGCCAGGTTGCCCCAATCCTGGTCAGCTGTATCCGCGTGTGCATCGAAGTGGACGATGCCGATGCTGCCCGGCGCCCGGACCTGGGCCACGGCGCTGGCGCTTGGCCAGGTGATGGAGTGGTCGCCCCCCAGGATGATGGGGATGGCGCCCGAAGAGGCGACGTCGAGGACCTTGCGAAAGATCATGGCATGACCGCGCGCGGGTGAGGCGGGCACGATGTCGGCGTCGCCGGCATCCACCACATCGAGCTCACGGAAGGGCATCACGTCGAGCTGAAGGGAGTGCTCGCCGTGGTTGTAGTAAGCCTGCCGGATCGCGCGAGGACCGAAGCGGGCTCCCGGGCGATGGCTCACGGCGTCGTCGAACGGTGCGCCGACGATGGCCACGTCGGGACGACGCCGCCGGAGTTCCCGGGCGTCCTGTACCAGTTCACGCTGGCTGAAGGAGACGGGGCCCACGTAGGCCGGCGCGACCGCTCCCCTGAAGGTCTGGAAGGGTGCATCCCAGCCGTTGGCACGGGCGTAGTCGGGATGCGACGGGTCAGGACGGAATGGATCGGACACGGCGCGGAACCTCGCGCGCGACGCACCGCCGGTTCCGGATCACGGTCCAGCAGGGCGCGCCGCTACCCATGCTAGCGCTGCCTGGTCCAGTTTGGGCTTGTTTCTCGGGACGGCCTGCGCGCGGGACCGACTCCGCGCCGCTTCCTAGCGTCGCGCCGTCAGGATCAGCTCCACGAATAGCGCCATGGCCACGACGAACGCCGCGAGGGGCAGGCTGAACGCTCCAAGGATCCGCAGCAGGACGAGCACGGTCACGACCCCACCCGCCAGCAGGGCGCGGCGTCCCGCCCGTGACCAGTCGCCGCGATATGCGATGCGCCGCCTGCGCGCGAAGGACGCCAGCCAGAACAGTGGTAGCAGGGTAAGGGCCACGGCCAATCCCAGGAGCACGGCTCCGGTTGCCTGGAGCTGAAGATCGTCCCGTGGAGACAGAGACGTCAGCAGCCAGGCTGCTGCCAGCCACGCCCCCAAGGCGGCGAGCAACAGAGCCACGTTGAGGAGACGATCTCGGGCGTACACCTCCGCGAGTCTACGAGGCGCGGGACTCTCAGGCGGGACTCTCAGGCGGGACTCTCAGGCGGTGCTCTCCGGACAGATGTCGCGGTATGGGCAGTAGGTGCAGGCGAGATAGTCTGGTTTGGCGCCGAACTGCCCCCGTCGGATCCCGGCGGCGGCCTCACCGATCTTCGCGCGGGCCTTCGCCAGCCGCACGGGATCCGGCACGGCCCGTCCGGTCAGGCCGCTCTCCATGAAGTGCAACTGGACGGCCGCCGGCAGCACACCAGTCTCCGCCTCATGTGCCAGCGCGTAGACCTGCAACTGGAGCGAGTCACGCGCTTTCTCGGTGGCCTTGCGCTGCTCCCTCACGTCGCTCGACTTCAGGTCGGTGATCACCGTTCCGCCCTCGGTCTCGTCGACCCGGTCGTAGCGGCCTCGCACGATCTCCCCGTCGATACGCACGGAGAAGGTCCGCTCCACGGCGGCAGGGATCGGTGCGCCCGTACGCGTCTGCTCTGCGTGGAACCGCAGCAGAGCGGCTCGCCCCGATGCGTACCGTGCCTCTTCGTGCTGGCGGGAGAGGAACCCTTCACTGGACCAGTGGACATCGAAGACCTCCAGCAATCCGTCCGGATCCATGACCCTTCCTCTGCTCATGGCCGTGTGGAACGCGGCGGCAGCCTGATGCAGCGCGTTCCCCAGCACCAGGGCGTGATGCGGCGGGGTGGGCACACGCACGACGTGACGCAGACGGTACTTGAGCGGGCAGGTCAGGTAATCATCGATCTGGGAGTAGCTGAGGCTTAGTGGTTCCTCCGGCTTCCCGGCTGCTGGCGGGGATGGCACGGCAACGAGAGGACGTGGCTCGACGGCCGCGGCCAGCCGCTCCATGAGGGCAGCCGCGCTCGACAGGACTGGCGCGGGATGCAGCGCATCGAGTGGCCGATCCAGCGCTTCCCCGAGGAAGGGAGACGGTCGTCGTGCCCGCCCCGATGCCGTGCGCCGTGACCAGGACAGGTGCAGCTCATCCCGGGCGCGGGTCATGGCTACGTAGCAGAGACGGCGCTCCTCCGCGAAAGGCGCCTCCCTCGCCACCTCGATCCCCTCGACTGATCCAGGCAGTGGCAGGCGGTCTGCTCGACCGCGCAGCGGGAAACGACCGTCCACCAGGCCTATGACGAACACCACGGGGAACTCCAGACCTTTGGCCTTGTGCACCGTGAGCACGGAGACGGCCTGAACGTCCCCGTCATTGGGCGGTTCCGCGGGATCATCTCCGGCTTCCGTGAGCGTCCTGAGATGAGGCACCAGGAAAGGCAGCCGGTCATCCTGGAGGACGGCGGACTGGGCACGGATGATGTCGAAGAGCCGCGCCACGTTGCGCAACGGCGCCTCGTCACCTCGCTCCGCGGCGCCGATCAGGTCGCGCAGACGGCCACTGCCCTTCAGATGCTCGTAGAGCACCTCTCCGGCCGGGCGACGGTGAGCTGCGTCCAGGGCTGCCAGCAGGTCGGCGCGCAGCCGTGCCAGTCGCTGCCGCGTCTTCGTGCCCAGCCGCAGGACGCCCGGCTGCGCGGTCACCTCTTCGATGGCCCACCAGAGGGAACGATGGCGCCGACGGGCCATCTCAAGGAGTGCCGTCATATCCGGACCGCCCAGCTCGTACGGTGCGCCAGTGGCCACCGCGTAGAGGTCGACGCTGGTATCCGGATCGGCCACAGAGCGCAGGAACGCGAGCAGGTCGCGCACCTCTCGCTGGGCGTATAGCCCGGAAGCGCCGCTGAAGCGGACCGGCAGTCCGCGCATGGCCAGGCTACGGAGTACGGGTGCAGCATCGCCATTGGTGCGGACGAGGATGGCGAAGTCCTGTCTTGCGGCCCCAGTCTCGACGCGATCTGCGATGTGCGCCGCCACGGCGTCCGCCTCTTCCTCCGCGGTGGCGTGGCCACGGACCTGGACGGTCACCGGCCGGCGACCTCTTCTGACGGCGACCAGGGTCTTCTCCAACCCTTCCAACACTTCCAGGCGCTGCGGGTCGTTGTGGCGGATCAGTCGCTGGGCGGCCGCCAGGATCGGTCGTCGCGAGCGGTGGTTGCGGCGCAGCACCACTCGACGAGCACCTTCGAAGGCCGAGGTGAAGCCCAGGATGTTGCCCATGGCCGCACCCCGGAAGTTGTATATCGACTGGTCATCGTCGCCCACAACGGTCACGTTGCGTTTGGGCCCGGCTAGCAGGTAGAGCAGCTCCCCCTGTTGCGGATCGGTGTCCTGGAACTCGTCCACGACTATGTATCGGAACCTGCGCTGGAGCTCCGCGCGCACGGCCGGACGCTCGCGCAGGAGACGCACCGCGGCATAGACCTGGTCGCCGAAGTCGATCAGCCCCCGGTCGGCCAGTAGTCGCTGGTAGTGTCCATAAGCGATAGCCAGCTCGCGCTCCCCTGCGGCTGTTTCCATGCGCGCCTGGGCCGCCTCCCGGGTGACGTCGTCCGTGGCGGCCGCGAGCGCGGCGGAAGCCGATGCTGCGCTATGGTCGGCCAGGGTCAGAAGGTCCGCCGCGCTGAGGCCCAGGTCCTTGGCCCGTCCGCAGCGATCGACCAGGGCACCCAGGAAGCGCGTCGGATAGGCCAAGGGTCGATAGCGCTCGAGGCCCAGCTCGAAGAGATGCTCGCGCAGCAGCACCACGGCCTCAGCCCGGCTGATGACGCGTGGGTCGGAGGGCAGGCCAAGCTCATAGGCGAACTCGCGGAGCAGGCGATCGCCGAAGGCATGAAAGGTGTGGATGGACGCCTCGGCATGGCCGTATGGCACCAGCACGTCCACCCGGCGCTGCATCTCGTCCGCGGCACGGTCCGTGAAGGTCAGGGCCAGCACCTCTGACGGCCGGGCGCGCTTGGTGGCGATGAGCCAGGCGACGCGACGGGTCATGACCTCCGTCTTGCCCGTGCCCGGTCCGGCGATGACCAGCAGCGGACCCTCGCCATGCGTCACAGCTCGGCGTTGATCCCGATCCAGCCCGCGCAACAGTTCCGCGACGCGCTCCAGAGAGACCGGCGCAGCCACCTCGGACTTGCGCGGGCCTGGTCCGGTGGGCCCCCGCGCCGGCAGGAAGGGTCGCTCTGGGTCGGTCATGTGGCGAGCCTGGTGGCAGCCCGTGCCACCTATCTGTCACGTCCTGCAGATCGCCCCAGAGGTCAGCGGGGAAGGGCGGCCCGCCGCAGCGCCTCGGTCTCTTCGCCGGAGAGCTGCGCCTCGCTCTGACCGCCGGTGATCTCCTTCAGGTACACGCGCGTCTGCTGCCGCGAGTGAAGGCTGGAGACGATGACGCCGTTGCCGTCCGCATCGAGCATCGCCAGGGCGAAGCTCTGGTTGGAGCCGGTGTCCTCGAATGGGTTGTAACGCACGACGCCCACGTGCTGCACGGCTCGACGGCCGATCTCCTCCGCGCCCCCCATGCGCTCGACGTGGGCTTGGGAGGTCCCGCTGAGAGTGTCGAGTCGAGCCTCCTGCTCCGCCAGATAAGCCTCCAACGACTCCAGGTCCGTGAGGGCCGGCAGCGGGCGCTCCGGCACCACATCGCGTCCCCGCCGTAGCGCCCCGAGGGCGACCACCAGCGCAGCAAGGGCGATGACGAGGGCCCCAAGGGCAACTGGCGCGGCGAGCGACTCGGGCAAGGATCTGCGCTCCTGGCGTCTCGAAGCCCCGCGGCAGGGGCGCGCTTATCCTAACCCGCGGTCGGCTGCTATCCTCGGGCCGTGAGCAAGCGAACACGCGGCCGACCCGTCCACCGACGACCGGGCACCCGGCCGACATCGGCCCGTCCCGCCGGGACTCGTTCGGCACTTCCCGAACCGCGACCGCTCGATACCGTCGACGAGGCCATCGCCGCCGCAGACTCCGCGACGCATGTCACATCGCGCCGCGCGCTGGTCACAGCCGGGGCGACAGCCGTGCCGCCCGCGCGAACCACGCATCATCGGGCGCGTGCCAAGCCCGGCAGTGTCCTCGCACAACGCGCCGCGACGGAGTACGTCTACGTGGCGCAGGATCTGCGCCGCATCGCGTTGGTGGCCGCAACGCTTATCGGCATCCTCCTGCTGCTCTGGATCGTCCTCGTGGTCATGGGAGTCTCGCCGCTCTACTAGATGGCTGCGGGGTCCCCTGGCCCACCATCAGCCGGGCGCGGCGTCCTTCTTCTGCCGGTCCGCGACCTTCCGTTTCGCGTCGTCGCGCTGGCGCATGACCTTGCCCGAGGCCTTCATCGCATCGCCCTCGCGGGTCCGGCCGCGCGGCACCGGTCTAGCCCCGCCCGCCTCGCGCGCCGCGGCCCGCTCCTCAGCCAGACGCTCCAGCCGCGCCGCGATGATCGCCTCCATGCCTTGAGCCGAGGGCTGGTAGTAGCGGCGCTCTCGGAGCGCATCGGGCAAGTACTGCTGCTCCACGTCCGCCCCCGGAAAGTCGTGCGGCATGCGATATCCAACGCCGATGCCGTGCGCGCGCATGGCTGGCACCGCGGCCGGCAGCAGGTGGCCGGGCACGGGCAGTGAGCCGTGCGCCTGGACGTCGGCAACGGCCGCCCAGTAGGCCACGCCAACACGATTCGACTTCGGTGCACTGGCCACGTAGGCCGTGGCCTGCGCCAGAGCGTACTGCGCCTCGGGCAGGCCCACCCAGTCCAGCGCCTGGGCCGCGGCCATGGCCACCTGGAGCGCCCGCGGGTCGGCATTGCCCACGTCCTCTGACGCCGCGATGATGATCCGCCGCGCGATGAAGCGCGGGTCCTCGCCCGCCGCCACCATCACCGCCAGCCAGTAGAGCGCCGCATCAGGGGCGTTGCCGCGCATGCTCTTGATGAAGGCGCTGACCGTGCCGTAATGACCGTCCCCGGCACGGTCGTAGCTCAGGATCCGTTCCTGCGCCGCGGTCTCCACCTCCTCCAGGGTCGGCCTGACCGGCTCAATGCGCTCCGGCTCGTCCACGCCGGCCATGGCCGCCGCCGCCTCCAGCACGTTGAGCGCCGCGCGCGCATCGCCTGCCGAGATGGAGATGAGATGTTCACGGGCATCGTCCGGCAGAGCCACGGCGCCGGCGAAGCCGCGTTCGTCGGCCATGGCACGATCCACGATGGCGCCGATCTGCTCGTCGCTGAGTGGCTCCAGGCGGAAGACGCGCAGCCGCGAGAGAAGCGCCGAATTGACCTCGAAATAGGGGTTCTCGGTGGTCGCCCCGATGAGTGTGATGGTGCCGTCCTCGACCTGCGGCAGCAGGGCGTCCTGCTGGGCCTTGTTGAAGCGGTGGATCTCATCCAGGAAGAGGACCGTGGAGCGTCCGCCGCGCTCGATCCACTCCCGCGCCCGGGCGATCACGGCGCGCACGTCCGCCACGCCGCTCATCACCGCGCTGAGCGTCATGAAGGGGGCATCTACCGCCTCGGCCAGCAGCCGCGCCAGGGTGGTCTTGCCCACGCCGGGCGGCCCCCACAGGACCATCGAGGCTAGGTGGCCGCGATCGACCATGCGTCGCAGTGCTCCCCGCTCACCGACCAGGTGTCCCTGCCCCTGGAACTCGTCCAGCGCTCTGGGCCGGAGTCGCGCGGCGAGCGGCGCATGGGCAGCCGTGCCGGACAGGTCCAGGGACTCGGGTAGCGCGTCTGAGGCGGCACGTCGGGGCACGCAGGCAGTCTACGCGCGCTGCGACGTGCGGCCGCGGGTGTGTCATCTGCGACCGCGGGCGGCCACACTTCTAGACGGGTACCATCGAACGGCAGCCATCGTCGTCGACTCCTCCGCGCGATCCGTCATCCAGGAGCCCGCAATGCCCGAAACGACCCAACTCCGGATCCCCGGACCGACTCCCCTCCCCGACGCAGTGCGCGAGGCGGGCGGGCGCCAGATGGTCAACCACCGCGGGCCGGAGTTCAAGGAGCTGCTGGGTCGCGTGACGGATGGCCTGAAGCGTGCTTTCCGGACGGAGCACGACCTGCTGATCCTGAGCTGCTCTGGCACGGGCGGCCTGGAGGCGGCCGTGGTCAACCATCTCTCGCCGACCGACCCGATCTTGTCCGTAAGCATCGGCGTCTTCGGCGATCGATTCGCCAAGGTCGCCACGCGCTACGGCGCTGACGTGACCAAGCTGGACGTCGAGTGGGGTCAGGCCGCCGACCCCACGGCGGTGAGCGAGGCACTCCGCGCCATGGCGGCGAGCGGACGCCCGGCCAAGGCCGTGCTGCTCACCCACAACGAGACCTCCACCGGTGTGACCAATCCACTCCAGGAGCTGGCCGCCGCGGCGCGATCCGCGGCGCCCGAGGCGCTCATCCTGGTGGACGCGATCAGCGGCCTCGGGGCAGTGCCTTTCGAGACCGACGCCTGGGGGCTGGACGTCGTGGTGACCGGCTCGCAGAAGAGCTGGATGGTGCCACCCGGTCTGGCCATGTTGAGCGTCTCGCCACGTGCCTGGGAAGCCGCCGCCAAAGCGACCATGCCGCGCTTCTATTTCGACCTGGCCATGCATCGCGACAGCGCCACCAAGGGCGAGACCCCCTGGACGCCGGCCGTGGGCGTGTGCTTCGCGCTGGATGTGGCGCTCGGCCTGCTCGAGGAAGAGGGCTACCCGGCCATCTTCGCGCGCCACGCGGAGTGCGGTGCCGCAGCCCGTGCTGGCCTCACGGCGCTTGGCGTGCGCCTCTTCGCCGACCCGGCGCGAGCCTCTGACACGGTCACGTCAGCGCTCGTGCCGTCGGGCGTGGAGTGGCCCGCGCTCAACAAGGAGCTGCGGTCGCGCGGCCTGGTTCTGGCCGGTGGCCAGGGATCGCTCACCGGCCGGGTCTTCCGACTGGGCCACTTGGGCGCGGTGACGGTCGACGACATCCTGGCCGCCATGGCCATCCTGGAGGACGCGTTTCAGGCGCTCGGATTGCCTGTCGAGAAGGGCACCTCCGTGGCCGCCGCCGAACGGGCCACATCCCGACAGGTGGCGGTGGGGGCCTGAGCGGGCCAGCGGGGCACCCGGCTCGGGCCGATAGCATGCGCATCCTGGTCGCCGAGAGCCTGGCGGAGGAGGGCCTGGCGCTGCTGCGTGACACCCACCAGGTCGACGTGCGTCTGGGGCTGACCCGCCACGAGCTACTGGCCGTGCTGCCCGACTACGACGCGCTGCTGGTCCGCAGCCAGGTACAGGTAGACGCAGAGGCCATCAGCGCCGGGAAGCGACTGACGGTCATCGGCCGGGCCGGCGTGGGCGTGGACAACATCGACCTGGCCGCCGCGACCGCGGCCGGCGTCACCGTGGTCAATGCGCCGACCGGCAACACCATCGCCGCCGCGGAGCACACGCTGGCCCTGCTCTTCGCGCTGGCCCGGCGAGTTGCCGCGGCCGACGCCTCGCTACGTCGAGGCGAGTGGCGGCGAGCCGACTTCACGGGACGCGAGCTGCGCGGCAAGCTGCTGGGCATCGTCGGCCTGGGCAAGATCGGCCTGACCGTGGCCGACCGGGCCCGCGCCCTGGAGATGGAGCTGCTTGGCCACGACCCGTATGTGACCGAAGATGGGGCTGCCCATCATGGCGTCCGCCTGGTGCCACTCACCCAGCTCCTGGAGAGATCGGACGCGGTCACCATCCACGTGCCCCTGACGCGCACCACGCGGGATCTGATCGGAGCTCCTGAGTTGGCGCTCATGAAGCCGGACGCCCTGCTCATCAATGTTGCGCGGGGCGGCGTGATCGATGAAGCCGCCCTGGCCGAGGCGCTGGTGCAGGGTCGACTCGGTGGCGCTGCGGTGGATGTCTTCAGCAGCGAGCCGCCCACCGGTTCGCCCCTGCTGGAGGCCCCTAACACCGTCCTCACCCCCCATCTCGGTGCCTCCACGGAAGAGGCCCAGACACGCGTCGCCGTGGAAGCGGTGCAGCAGGTCCTTGAGGTGCTGGCCGGTCGGTCCGCCCGGTACGCAGTCAACGCCCCGTTGTTGACGCCCGAGACGGCACAGGCCCTGGCGCCATACCTCCCTCTGGCCCGGATGCTTGGTCAGTTCTACGCTCAGTTCGCGCCCGATCTGGAGAGCCTCACCCTGGACGTGGCGGGTGAGCTGGCTGCCTACGACGCGAGTCCGCTGGTGGCTGCGGTCCTGGGCGGCTTGTTGGAGAACGTCACGGAGGAGCGCGTCAACCTGGTCAACGCCTCCAGCGTGGCGCGGGCCCACGGCATCTCGCTCATCGAACGGAAGTCCGCGGAGGCTGGTCGCTACGCCTCGATGCTGACCCTCAGCGGCTCCAGCAGCGTCAGCGGCACCGTCGCGGGCTCTGAGCCGCGCCTCGTGGGCCTGGCTGGCTACTGGGTCGATGTGCCCCCCGCCGGGCACATGTTGGTCACGCGCCACCACGATCGGCCGGGCACCATGGGGCGCATCGGATCGATCCTCGGCGAAGCGGACGTGAACATCAGCGGCATGCACCTTGGCCGCTCACTGCCGCGCGCCGACGCCTTCATGATCCTGGCCCTGGACGATCCGGTCCCCTCCGCCACAGCCGCGCGGATCAGCGAGTTGGAGGCCGTGCTTGACCTGTGGCTGATCCGCCTGGAATAGAGCCCAGCCTGCGAACGACGCTGGTGCTGGTCCGTCACGGTGAGTCGACCTGGGTCGCCGAGGGGCGTTTCCAGGGCCGCGGCGATCCTCCACTCTCGCCACTCGGCCGGCGGCAGGCGGCGTCGGTCGCGGCGCGCATCGCCGCTCGGTCTGCTGAACAGTCGCCGCCCCTCCCGGCTGGCTCGCCGCTGGTCATCTGGCACTCCCCGCTCCAGCGAGCCGCGGCCACGGCCGGGGCGATCGCCTCTGCTCAGGACATCGCTCCTCCACTCCGGCCCAGCGTCGGGCTGGCCGAGATCGACCAGGGCGAGTGGCAAGGACTGACGCATCACGAGGTGCGAGCCCGCTGGGCCCGACGCTGGGTGCCTGGCGTGCCGACCCGACCGCGGCACAGGCGCCCGGCGGTGAGCGGCTGGTCGACGCTCAACATAGGGTGCGCGAAGCGCTGAGCGGCATCCTGGCGGAGATGCGACCCCTCACCCCACCCCACGCGAACCACGCCGCGGAAAAGGCATACTGGGCCATCCTGGTCGCGCACGACGGGACCCTCAGGCTGGCACTGATGACGCTCCTGGGCTTGCCCATCGAGCGCTTCTGGTCGTTCCCGTTCGCCCTGTGCGGGATCAGCGTCGTGGAGATCGACGGGGGCCGCGCGGTCCTCCGAGCGCACAACCTGGTCGATCACCTGGCGACCCTTGCGCCGGCGGCCGGCCGCTCGGATCGCGGCGGAGCTCTCTGAGATGAGGTCGCGCATGAGCCGGGTCGCCGATGACCTTCGCAGCAGCTACTGGTTCCTGCCCGGCGTCATGGCCCTGGCGGCCGTCGTGCTTTCCATCGTGACCGTGGCCATCGACCACCGCTTCCCCACCGTGCTGGAAGACGCGGGCATCGGCTCTGGCGGCGTGGACGGCGCCCGAGGCCTCCTGGAGACGGCGGCGGGTTCCTTGATCACCGTTGCCGGCGTCTCCTTCTCCATCGCCATCGTCCTCATGAGCCTGGCCTCGTCGCAGTTCGGCCCGCGGCTGCTGCGTACCTTCA